>NZ_JAMJWC010000001.1:607383-911074 GCF_023554555.1 Sphingobacterium sp. lm-10 | reverse complement strand
CGAGATTTGAAAACCTATAGTGCCGCGAATTTCGATCAACTGGATGATTTCACCAAAAACATTCATCGTAAGGCATTCTGCACTAATACAGACGATCCGGATTACCATGCATTAGCGTCCTTAAAATACAGGGACGAAGGGGGAGAGCAGGAAGTTCAGGTGCCGAAGGGCGATATTTTCCATGCCTTTCGTAAAGATGTGGATGCAGATAATTTGCCCACTGTATCTTGGCTGGTGGCGCCGTGCCGATTTTCTGATCACCCAGGTTCGCCTTGGTTTGGAGCCTGGTATGTGTCCGAAACATTGGATATCCTGACCAAGAACCCCAAAATCTGGAAGAAAACCATTTTTATTCTGACTTACGATGAGAATGATGGATATTTTGACCATGTGCCGCCTTTCGTGCCTGCACATTCCGAAAGGCTATTTTCTGGAATCAATCCGCAGGGAATGGATACAAAATCTGAGTATGTGACAGCAGATCAGGAAAAACGGCGAACAGGTAATCCAGATACTTCATTAGACAGCCCGATTGGTTTGGGTTTTCGGGTGCCCATGGTTATTGCATCACCGTGGAGCAAAGGAGGATGGGTAAATTCCGAGGTGCTCGATCTCACGTCAAATATTCAATTTCTGGAACATTTTATTAAAATGAAATTTGACAAGGAGGTCCGTGAAACCAACCTTACGGAATGGCGGAGAGCGGTATGTGGCGATCTAACTTCCGCTTTTCGTCCGGCCGGGGCAAAAGAAGGACTTCCTAAAGTTACGTTCGTTAATCGTGATGCTGAGGTAGTTCGTATTTACAGTGCCAAAGAGCAGCAGCTCCCTGGCGATGTTGCTGCATTCTCGGACAACGAATTGCAAATACTCCGTACCGGAGGTTCTTTACCTAAGTTGCCACAGCAGGAAAAAGGAACAAAACCAGCATGTGCTTTGCCTTATGATCTCGATGTTAACCTTTCTATGGATACGACAAAGCAAGCATTGGTGATGGAGATGGTTTACTATGGAAAATTGGCGAATGCCCAAAGAGAACAGGCTGTTCCATTTCACGTACGTGCACTTAAGGATTATCGTGATAAAGATAATACAGCCGGTATTTGGAATTTTACGGTATTAAAAAATACGTTAATACATTATTCTTGGCCCTTAGCTAATTTCGTAGGTGGTCAATATCATCTGGATGTGCATGGCCCAAATGGGTTTTACCGCTCTTTTGTAGGATCAACGGATGCGCTCCTGAGTTCATCCATAAAAATAGTATTGGAAAATGGGGTAGAGGCACTTCATGTAAAAATATTGGGTGTAGAAGATAACTGGAAGATTTCAGATGCAGCTTACGATGATCAGGTAAGCATTCGAAGAAATGATGCAACTGGATTCGTGATAGACTGTTCGGCAACCAATGGCTGGTATGATTTGCTTGTGGAGCATCCTACAGATCTGACCTTACGCTACCGATATGCAGGGCATCTAGATATCGGCCAGCATAGCCAAACTGATCCGCTGATGGGTAGTTAAGTTAGCGGATCCAGCCTGAAATTATAAGCGTGCTTATTTATCACAGAGGCTGTTAAAATGTCTTTTAAAAAAACAGCCATTTGATGCAAGATCAAATGGCTGTTACTATTTATGTATTTATTAGAATTTTAAAATTGTCTTTCTGTATCCTCTTCAGGTACATCTAGTATGGCTAGTAACAATAGGTACTCGCCTCTATCTAATCCTAGTGCTTGTGCGCGGTTCTCTTCGTTGTTTACTTCTTTCATGGCCTTATATTTTATGTTTCGTATGTTTCTTTCATACCGTTTTGCAAAGCCAATGCCAGATATCTACCTTTTATATTGATTGAGTAATAGTTTCCTGCACATCGCGTAATGTGTAACATAAATACGTATTATCCGCATTTACGCGATATGGTCTGCAATAGCATCCCATAATTTTGATCGAACTTGTAGTGCCTGAAGTGCTACATCCTGCATTTCTTGCCATTTTTGCTCATCATCGCCTGCGAGTTCGGTAATCATTTGCATAGCCAATGGTCCATGTTCATCACCATCTAATTCAATATGGCGTTGGAAGTAATAAATAAATTTAGACATATCCACCGCTGAAGATTTCGCCTGAAGCTCCTTCAGGATAGAAGTAAACATATCCGGAATCAGATCTTCTCTACCAAAGGTAAAAGCTGCTGCAATTTGATGTGCTTTGCCGGTCTGGATGACAGAGAATGTGAAGATTAGAAAATCTTTAACACGTTGATCCAAACTAGCTTTCTGTATCACTTCATGTATATCTGATGATGCTTTGGCTTGCTGTATGAAGTCTTCGATCGCATTGGTATTTGCACCCATCACCGACATGGCATCCAAATACATTTCGAAATGGCTTAATCGGCGGCCATCAATATATAAATCAGATTCCTCTGCCAACACAATTTCGTTGATCAAATACCGCGTATTGGGCATGCTGCTGGCAAACCAAGGTACGGAGGTGCAGGTAAGTTGAACTTGTAACGCCTTTAGTAACGACATGAAATCCCAGACTGCATACACGTGCCCTTCGGTAAAGGCTTGTAAGTCTTCTACGGTACTTATGCGTTCATACAAGGGATGGCGTAGCAGCAGCTCGCGCTCGCTAGCAATAAATGTTTGTAATTCTTCAATCCTAGACATAAATGCAAAGATATCACAAAGTTTTAATGCTATTTAACGATGCTATAGAAGGAATGGTAGTTTTCACATTGGCATGACGAAAAAAAGCCACGTATGTAAGTACATACGTGGCTTTAAAGATGTATAAGATCTAAATGATCAATAATTACATCGTTGGGAAAGCCAATCCTGTGATCGCTTTGCTGAAGTTATTTGTTGCTTTAGTTGCTCTACCAGTCTCTAGGTTGATGCTGTATAGACTATGTCTTCCATCAACTTCTAGTGATGCCATGATATATCTGCCATCCGAACTGATATCAAAACCACCAGCCGCTGTAATATTCAAGCCCAGATCTCCAATTTCCACCAAGGTACCATCATTTGGTGGATTTTGTAGGTATAGTTTATTAGTTTCTACATCAATCACAAATAGCTGCGTAGTTGTTGCGTTCGCTGTGTTGTTGGTGTAAGCTGCAGCAGTAACTTTTCCGCCTCGTACACCATTTTTATTCAATGATCCGTCAACCGCCGCTACGACACCAGTTTCTGGGTGAAGGCGTAAATTTTGGCCATTAGCAGTTACTAAACGGATACGATCTACCGTAGGATTAAAGTCGAAACCTACTTCAGCTGCATCCAAACCTGGTGTGAAAGGAATCAACCCAATAGCAGTTGCTGCACCAGTCTGTGTATTCAACGTATAGATTCTATTGCTCGTTCCTACTGCGTACAGTTGGCCAGTTGCTGGGCGGTAATCAATACCTAAGATTCTTTCGTTGGCTTGTGTACCAGTAATAGTCCACTCGCTAGTTGGATTTTGCACATTTTGTGCGTTGTAGCGAATTAAGTGGTTTTCACCATCAATAGCGAAAAATTCAACGTTAGGACCCACAATGCCATCATCGATGGTATTATTATCCGAACATGAAGATGTTGCAACTGCGCACGCTAACAATGCTGTTGCCAGGGAAAAAGTACTTCTTTTTTTCATAGTAGTTATTTATTAATAGTAATTGTGTAATTCTCAATACGTGTCATAACGACTAATTTTATGAACAGCCATATGATAATATTGTTTTAACTTTTTTAAATTTCAGTTAGAATTTTTCAAAGAATCATGCAATTCACGTAGCATAACATCCATGTCAAATGGTTTTGCGAGGAAGGCATTTGCACCTGCAGCTAGGGCTATTTTCTCTCCATTTGGGCTTGCTGAAATAGCGATAATTGGAAGACCTTCCAGCTCCTTTGTTTCTCGAATTCGCCGAATTACCTGATCACCAGATACGACAGGCATCCAAAGATCTACTAATAACAGATCCTGCTGGCCAGATAATAATCGTTCGTGAATCTTTAGACTGTCCGTTTCGCTTTCTACCATGTATTCGCCCGTATATTCCAGCAACATTTCTAGCATATTTACAATGCCATGGTCGTCATCGCAGATGATGATTTTCTTCTTATTTGCTACCATGATTTTCCTCTTCTCTATCCATAGGTAGTGTGAAGCTGAATGTAGAGCCTTTTCCTTCCTCACTATCAACCCACAGTGTACCTTTGTGTTGTTTTATAATTTGTTCGCATATATAAAGACCGATACCCATACCAGGGAATTTTTGCTGTATATGACGTACGCGGTAGAAGCGTTCAAATATTTTCTTTTGATCGTTGAGGCTAATACCCATTCCGAAATCCGTAACCGAAAACTTAATGTATTTACTAATGACAGATAGGGATACCCTAATTTTTTTTGCCTTCGGCGAATATTTGATGGCGTTAGCTAGTAAATTGCTTACTACTTGACTGAGTTGTGCTTCATCGCCTACGTATAATCCCTTGATGCTACCAGACATTTCAATTTCATGGCTATCTGTAGCTTGTCGGACGGCGTCGACCGCGTCTTGTACCATATTGTTGAAGTTAAAAGCATCACGATGAACCTCCAGATTGCCAGACTGTATTTTAGAAACATCTAACAGCTCCGCAATAAGTCGATTTAATCTATCCAATTGAACATTGGCTTTATCCATCACATCTAGGAGTTTGTTATCAGTGCCTTTAGGCAAGAGCCTAGTTGCAAATTGTATATATCCTTTGACTGTGGTTAAAGGCGTTTTCAACTCGTGACTCGCCACCGCTAAAAAATCATCTTTACGTAATTCTATCGCTCTGCGATCCGTAATATCTTCAATAGCCAGTAATATTCGGTCTTTATAGGCACCTTCTAATTCGATACGATGTGCATTCAGGAGCATTAATTTATGACCAATATGCGGGAAATTGTGTTCTACTTCAAAATCTAGCACGGGGTTGTTGGTAGGTAGGATTTTTTCGAGAAGGTCTTTCAAAGCTTCTATATCCCATTGACCATTTCCCAAATCATACAATTTTTTGTTGATAGTCTCTGATTTGTTCACCTTAAAAGTACGGGTAAACTCTTCGTTTGCCGTAAGCACCTTTAAATTCGGGTCGAGAACCAAAAGGCTTTCACGAACGGTTTCTACAATACTTTTCAAGTACTCTTGATTCAATTTTAGGCTAGCGGTTCGCTCTTTAACTTTTTGCTCCATGAGCTCACGCTCTAATTCTAGCTCTTGTTCTACTTTTTTTCGGGCAGTAATATCGTTTTGTACACCAATAAAGTGCGTTACCTTACCCGTATCATCGTGAATAGGGGATACATAAAGCTCATTCCAGAATAACTCTCCAGTTTTCGTGTAATTCCTGACTTCTACATTGATATGCTTTCCTTCTTTTACAGCATTGCGTAGTTGGTCGCGCACGACTTGTTGCCTATCCTCACGTTGTAGAAAGCGACAATTATGACCAATAATCTCTTTACGATTATAACCACTGATGCGCTCAAATGATTTGTTGCAATAAACAATAGGGTTATCAGGTAAACTATTGTCCGTAATGATAATTCCAGAAATGCTAGCATCCAACGCCGCATGAAATAACGGGCTAATATCTTTGGTGCTCAGATCAGGAGCAATTATCTGTAATTCATTACGTTCGTTTTTCATATATGAGTATCAATGTAGGTTAATAGAGATCGCATTTGCGCGTAATAATACCTGCTATGCTTCTAATCCATCCAATAAAATAGTAGTAGCAATTTGTTCGCAATAATCCTCTGGGTTGCCCGCCGTGAGTGCACCTAGGTAAGCATTGGTAGCCCATCGTGAGCGTTTTGTAATGACATCCGTGTTAATAAGCTTCTCCCGTACCTTTCCTGCCAAAGACCTCTTCAATTTATCTTCAAATCGAGTAAAGTGCTCTTTAAAAATTATATCGTTCATTTGTGTTTATCTTTCTTGCTTTAGTCTTGGTTTACAACTTTAAGGCCAAACATGAGAAAGGGGATGTTGCCGACGACGAATTTTAAATATTACGCATTTATAACGAGTAGAATACGTATCTACACTTTTAAAATATAATAGCTGGTGTCTAATTTCGCTTTGCGGAGCACCGGCAAGGCTACGTTGAATACAGGGATTCCTTCTTTTGTAGCCCCAGATAGTGTACCGGCATGTGCATGTCCGTGAAAAGCTGCACGCACATTACCACGGTTGATGGGCTCGGCTAGTCGGGAAGATCCCAAAAAAGGAAATAAAACTTCGGGTTCTCCGATTACCGTTTCTTGAATAGGTGCGTAATGCAATAGCGCAATTTTGGGTATATCGGGATGTTCCTGATCCAATCTTGTCAACGCCCGTTCTAATTGCAAGGATTCGTTGACAACCTCATGTACGAAAGACTTCATCATGTCTTCGCCAAATATTGACAACATGTATTGGTCAAAACCACCTCCAAATCCTTTTACACCGGCAAAACCAATATCTGAAAGCACGGTAGATTCTCCATCCAAGATAGTCATCTTATGCTCGGTCAGAATTTGCTTTATAATTTTCTGTCGGCCTTTTTCATAATCATGATTACCTAATACACCGACAACTGGGATTTGCAATGCGCGGAGATCTTCTGCCAGAATAGCGGCTTCATCTTCATCGCCAGTGTCCGTCAGGTCTCCACATATTACTAATACGTCTGCCTCGTGCGAAACCTGTTCAAAGATCGCTTTCATCTTACCGCGATCGTTCATCTTGATGTGTATGTCCGCCATAGCGGCCACTCTTTTCTGTATACGTTTTGCGTTCATACTTTGCTAAATGGTCGTTATCGTACAAGTTTTATAATTCCACTCTTTAATGTCTACTTGATATTGCGTCTGATCGATTAGTGGACCACGACATACCTTCTCCACCGGCGATGGTAGATCGTACTGCTCATTGGCACGGGAAATCAGTTCGTCAAAAATCCACTTGGGTACTATTGATCGATAATCCGCTGGGTATACAAACTGAAAGATGAGCAGTTGTGCAAGTAAAATGTGCCAGTGTGGATCCATTCGCGATAGCAAATGTTTCCAGTCTACGTGTTGGCCATATCGCAGTAAAATGTGGTTTACATCTGCGCTATCGTTCCGTTCTCGATTTTGGACATATAATTTACACCAAATCAATTCTTCGACCGGAATAAATTTTACCGGAAGGTCTGCAAACTCGCCTTCTGTCGCACGTTCGTACCACCGGTCGTCCACCGTGCAGATATTATTAACTGTATCGAAGATAATATCTATAAAATAATCGCCATGAAATACCTTCGCCAGCCAGCGCACGTCGGTGAGTTCTGTACGATAGCCTTTCTCTGCAAAAGCCTTTAAGATTTTTGGATATTCGCTACTTTTGCAGAAAATATCCAAATCTTTGGTGTCGCGAAAGATGCCTGTGTATTGAAACATCGCAAAAGCACCACCAAGCATAAACTGACAGTCATTGTCATACATTAACTGTAATGCTTCCTTATAAAATTCTTGAGATTCTATTTTCTGTTTTTCTGTTTCTATCATGTCATCCTTCCCGTTAGTATTTTAATACATCTTCTAATACACGTTCGTCTTCGCCTGGAAATCCGCGGTCGGGTATTGGAGGTAAATTGGTACCTGGGCTGCCTTCTTTTAATGGTGTCGGGTGATCCCGCTCTTCCGGATCTGGTACATCTTCGTAATCCGGAACCGCAAAGGCGTGATTTCTATTGATGTATACTAGGCCACTAGTAGTGGCTAATCGTAGCTGTCTCATAGGTGTATGTTTAGTGAATGATACAAAACCTTACTGTATGCTTAACAGCGCAGAACAAAAATGGTTGTAAGATAAATCTCCTTACCTGTTGCAAGATATAGGTGATGGTTAACAATTAGCAAACATGTGACCGCATGATTTGTTGTACAGAAAGTTATGACAAAAAATACGCACAACGCCATGTATGCATGGTTTTTAGGATTATTTATGTTGTCGGCGCTGCCGTTATTTTCGCAGCAAGATAGCAGTGTAAATGACGAAAGTGTAATCTCCGATACGACCAACAATACAATTGGACAAACCGCAGATACCTCGCAGCAACCGGTTGTACAGCAGCCTGTGGTTGTCGATTTAAAATTGACCACATTGCAAGGTCGGGTTGTCGATTTAGCTCATCAGATTGATAGTGCGAAAACAGAGCAGGATACACTTCGGCGACAAGTGGGCATGTTAGATTCCACACACCACCCTTCTACGGCATTTTTAGATGAAAAAGTTCGTGATATTACGGTGCTAAAACGCGAAATTAACCGCTATCGCCAGGATTTAAGAAATCAAAGACAAGCAGTAGGTGTTACTGAAAACGATACGATGCAAGATTCTGGCGAATTGCGTGAATTAAAGCTAGGTATCGAAGATTCTTTGTCACATCTAGACCGTAGATTGGATGTACTTTTGGATAACGTAGTCGAGATTCGTGATCACTTATCAGATCCTGTACTCACGGATACACTCACACGAGATTCTAGCTACAGCGCTACATTAGAGATGCCTACAACGCGCAGAGTTCTCAGCTCTATTCGCAAAAACTTAGATAGTGATAAGCCTCTATATCAATTTTTCGATTACTCTGCTTGGAGTAGCCGTATTCTCCTAATCCTACTTACTGGTGCTTATTTCTATTGGATGTTCCTTTTAGGTAAGAATGAGGAAAATGAGAAACAGCGTTGGAGGATTTTCAAGCACATCCCAATTTGGATTCCACTAATAAAGTCCTTCATATTCTTTTTAATACTACTTCCGCTAACCGCTTATGTGATTCCAATTTTTGTATTGCAGGTGAGCTACCTAATTATCTTTTTGTTGCTATATAGTTTGCTTTACACGCAGTTTTCGGAAGCGCAAAAGAAGGCTATTCAAGTCGTATTTGTGGTATTTCTTCTGCTTTTGGTTACCAATTTGATCATTTCTGAAGCCCTGTGGATTCGTCTAATCTCTGGGGTACTTAACGTGGTAGGATTAATCATTACGTGGCGAATTGGCCAATCTACGAAAGAAGGAGAACCCGCCAATCATATTCGGTCGATTGCAAAATGGGCTATCCTATTAGGTTTTACTGTATCCATTGTGAGTAATGCATTTGGTTATGTGTATATGGCACGCATCAGTAGCATCGCATCCAGCGTTGGTTTAATTCAAGCACTTGCACTACGCGCATTTAGTGAAATGTTGCTTAAAGATTTGGAACTGCATTACAACAAAGTAGCCAAGGAGAATTTAATTCGTCGTTTCGACTTGATGCGGATGCTTAGCAGTCTAAATAGACTAATCTCCTTGATCTGTATCATCATTGTGGGTATTGTGCTGGTCAATAACTTAAATATTACGACCCGTACGGCTAATTTTGTAGAGGGAGTATTGTATAAGGAGCATTCTTTTGGTAGCATCACATTTAACTATGCCAATCTATTGTTAGCTATATTGGTACTTTGGGGATCTAACTGGATTCAGAAAAATTTAAAACATCTGCTAAATGATCCTTCTTCGGATGAATTGCAGATGAAGCGTATGACCTTATTCCCGCTGTTTCGCCTCATACTAGTTGTGGTCAGTTTCTTCTTTGCTATTAGCATTCTAGGTCTTGGCCTTGATAAGTTGACGGTAATTGTTGGTGCGCTGACAGTAGGTATTGGTTTCGGTCTGCAAAATATTATTAATAATCTGGTATCTGGTGTTATCTTGGTCTTCGAAAAGCCTTTTAAAATTGGGGACTACATTGAATTGGCCGATAAAAAAGGACAAGTGCTGGAGATTGGTATTCGTTCCAGCGTATTACTTACTGATCAGGGTGCTAAGGTAATTATACCCAATGCGGATCTATTTTCTGGTCGACTGGTAAACTGGACTTTCTCTTCAACGGATATTCGGGTAAACATGGATTTATCAATTACCGGAAATGTTGCTATTGAAGAGGTAAAAGAACGGCTACGTACGCGCCTTAAAAATGATCGCTTTGTGGATAAATCGATCCCTATGAAGGTTTACACCAAAGATATCCAAACGGATACCTATAAGCTATCCATTCAAGTAGGCGTCAAGAACGTTCGTCAAATTGAGCGTTTTAGAAGTCAGTTTCTAGAAGGAATGAAGGAAGAGTTAAGTACAATAGACGTCGGCATTGCGTCTATATAGAAGCAGTTAAACTATACTATGAAAAACAAAGAGACACAAATGCTAGGCCTGTTACAGAAGTCTAGCGTTGCTACGGTCGTATATACTTCTGCTACGCTAGACATCGGTTTTATCAATGATGGCATGCGCGCTGTTTTTGGCCGGTCTGTAGGTGATAAAGAAGCTCGATTTTCAGATTTATTACCAGATGGCGAACAATCTATCTTAGGTAATTTGTTGACGGAAATATGGAACAGTGGAAAGCCTTTTCATCTCCATGCGTATCCGATTAGAATGACTGTTAATGGCTCTTTACAGTGTAAATATATGGATTGGAATGTGCAGCCGATCGTCGATTCGGAAGGCTATACCGAAGCCATGATCCATACGGTGATAGAAACGAGTAATCCAATGCGTAATCGAAATAGCCAACAAACAGATGAGACTTCTTCTGATGCAAAATTGGAAAAATGGAGTCATGCATTGTCTCACGACTTAAGAAACCCGTTGTCGGTTGCTAAGTTAGGGATGCAATACATGCGGTCTCGAATTCAGATGACACCGGAGGAACATACCAAATGGGTAAACATGGTTATTGATGCCTTACAAAATTTGGAGAAATTGATTACAGACACGGTAGAGGTAAGCCGCAATATCAAAAATAATCAAGCAGATGTTAATCAAGACATGGATGTGGCACATTGGGTTCATCATATCACAAATAACAATCGCTCTTTTGGTTTAGGTGATAAAAAAATGGAAATAGGAACGCTGCTACCTGTTCGCGGCGACAGCGATGTCTTGTATCAGGTTTTCTCATTGGCGATACAGGGCGCTACGCAAGCACTTGCCGCTAAGTCAAAGTTCACTATTGCAATAAATAGCACTCGGGCAGATAGAGAGGTAATTTATACCATTAATACTGATAATTTAAATCTGGAAAAAGAGCTTATCTGCTATCCGGTGTTGGAAAAAATGATGCAAGAATTGAATGGCAAAGTATCTTTCCATTCGAAGAATGGAAGCATAATACTTAATTTTCCCATTTTTTAGTCTATTTTTATAAAATTAAACTTTCTGGTATGGGAATTGGTCTATAATACTACAGCATGACTAACACCATTTTTGGGAAAAAGAGATAGGGTGTTCAAAGCTGCAAGAAATAGACAGACAGGCAATTATGGCTCAAAAAAGAGTATTCATTTGTGATGATGATAAAGGGATAACAGATATGTTGGAAATGGTGTTAGAGTTGGAAGATGTAGATACCATTACCGAAACGGACAGCGTGTACGCATACGATAAGATTACAGAATTTAAACCAGATATTTTGATTGTGGATCTATGGATGCCGGTAGTAACGGGTGATCAGCTTATTAAGAAGATTCGTGCTAATGATGCACTAAAACATATCTTCATAATTTGCATCTCGGCCAGTCGTGATGGTCTACAGGTGGCAAAAGACGCAGGAGCAAATAAGTTTATCGCAAAACCCTTCGACGTAGATGATTTTTTAACTACGGTAGAAAATGCGGTGATCAGCGCAGCATAGAGGTTTTAGATTTTTTTTTTGGCTGGCGTTGTAGTGTTATCTTAGCCATTCTATAATCAGAACAACCTAAAAGAAAGAACCCCAAGATATTTATCTTGGGGTTCTTTCTTTTAGGTGTTACATCAGTAACTTCCTATATTTAAGATCCTAAGAATTGAATTAAATCTTTATTCAATTGCTCAGCATGTGTGACATTAAGACCATGAGGTGCATCGTCATACACTTTTAATTCGCTACCTTTTATTAGTTTAGCAGCCTGCTCAGCAGATGTCGCAATAGGGACAGTATTGTCTTCCTTACCATGCACAATCAGCGTTGGTAAAGCAATCTTTTCTGTCTCCGGGCGGAAATCGGTATCCATCCAAGCTTTTGCCGCTTCGATGGTTGCGTTCGCATCCGCTGCAGACGATACAGCAAGATCTGCATCTAACTGAGATTCAGGTACCGCATCAGGCTTCTTGTCTACATTGTAAAACTGTTGATGAAATTCTTTCAAGAATGCAATGCGATCTTCTTTGATATTTGCTAAGATACCGTCTAAATCTTCTTGCGGCACACCATCTGGATTATCCTCTTTTTGCTTTACAAGCGGAATGATAGAAGCTACTAATGCCAGTTTGGCAATTCTATCCGTCCCATAATTAGTTACATAACGAATCACTTCTCCACCGCCCATAGAAAATCCTACCAGCGTCACCTCTTTTAAATCCAACTCTTCTAATAAAGCGTGTAAGTCGCTGGTTAGGCTATCGTAATCGTATGCATTTCCAGTAGTGGAATCTCCAAAACCACGACGATCATAAGCGATAACGCGATAGCCAGCGTCTACTAACGTAGTGATTTGGTTTTGCCAAGAAGTGTGGCTCAATGGCCAACCATGAATTAATACAACAGGTTTGCCTGATCCTTGATCATGATAATGAATATCTACACTCTGTCCGTTGTTGCTATTTGTTAATTTTGACATATTATTTTATCTATTTTATTTATAACTCTGCTCCAATTTATTTTTTTCCGGATGATGTATGGCACCCATACTCCATAAGGCCAACCAAATCAATGGTGGTTGAAAAAACAAACGAATAAATCTTGCCTTATCGGTCGTTAAGCCAAATGCATTTCTTTGGTTTTTATATTGCGCCCAATTGCCTGGAAATACGGCTGCTAAAAAAGCACCAACTAACCAGCCAACCCGAGGGTTACGGTGTCCTTGCCATAGCACTAATAATCCAAGAAGTATCTCTACATACCCCGACCAGAGGACTACTTGATCTTTGGTAGCAGGTACCCATTTCGGTACCTGAGCTCGAAATGCTCTTCGTCCGAAAGTAAGATGCGCAATACCGGCATACACGAAGAATAATCCGATAGCTATTCTTCCAATATGTTTACCGATACCTAATTTCTGTTGTTTTACCAATTCCATCGTGACCTTATTTAAGTGTAAAATTATGCAGGCACTTTGCGGAAAGATTCACGTGCCCAGTTACGGTGCCGAGCCACCGCCTTAACGAATGATCCCAGGTCTTGATCTGCCGTTTCTACGACAATTCCCCAATCATTTTCCTGCTTCTTAATGTAAGTTTGTTCTAGAATTTCTTCTGTTCCACTACCAAAAGCTATTGGTTTGCAATGTCTATACATTTCATTGATAAATTGAAAGACATCCGGTTCATCGTCCAGTATTTTAATCGCATCTTCTCCACTTGGGATGAATAAAGCATCGTATAACACAGAAGCCTCCGTTAGAAAACTATGCTCAATCGCAATAACATTACCTTGTTTCGAGGTAATCGATCCCACATTTGGGCCAATCAATACAGGCGTAGCACCACCTTCTTCCAACGGAAGCGTGATTTTTTCTATCGATTCTTCGCAGCTACCATTTGCAACCAGGATAGCTACTTTGCGGGTTTTAATGCTTTCCACTTTTTTATATTCCATACTAAGTGCTTCGGATTTTTCCACTTCAGGTTTATTAGGGGTGATTGGGTAATCTGCATGATTCTGTTTGGCATAAAAAAGAGTTTCCTCTGCTAAACCCTTGGGCACCTCTAAACCCAAATTATTGGCCACCTGCTTCACCAAATCCTCATCTACTTGAGTCAGAATTCCCAAATAACGCTTTCTGATATCCACCGAATTGATTTTCCCCAATTCAAAGCTAAATGCATTTACAATATGCGCTTTCTCAGGTTCGGATTGGCTGTTGTAGAAAAGTGTGGCCTGCGTAAAATGATCTGCAAAACTGTCTGATCTGCCACGCACCTTGGTTTCCGTAGTTTCTTCTGGGTAGGAGTCGAATCCTTGTCCCTGTATCATAGCATGAAATGGGCATCCACCCCCAATACTGTTGGGGAAATAATTTGCTTTGCCTTTCGCAATATCATGTCGCATATGTCCATCACGTTGGTTGTTGTGAATGGGTGCTACCGATCGATTTATTGGCAACTCGTGAAAGTTGGCACTTCCCAGACGGCTTAGTTGTGTATCTGTGTAAGAAAACAATCTGCCTTGTAAAAGGGGGTCGCTGGAGAACTCAATACCTGGCACAATGTGTCCTGGATGAAAAGCAACCTGTTCTGTTTCTGCAAAGAAGTTGTCTGGATTCCGGTCTAATGTGAGCTTGCCTACCAATTTTACCGGTACTAGTTCTTCGGGAATTATTTTAGTCGGATCGAGTACATCAAAAGAGAATTTATCTGCTTGTTCTTGTGTGAAGATCTGCAGTCCCAATTCCCATTCGGGGTAGTTGCCCGCTTCTATATTGTCCCAAAGATCACGACGATGGAAGTCAGAATCAAATCCAGATATTTTTTGTGCCTCGTTCCAAGCCACGCTCTGCATTCCTAGTACGGGTTTCCAATGGAATTTTACAAAATGCGATTCATTCTGTTTGTTGATCAACCGGAACGTATGTACTCCAAAGCCTTCCATGGTACGCAAGCTTTTGGGTATACCACGGTCGGACATGGCCCACATCATCATATGCGCAGATTCTGGCATCAATGATACAAAATCCCAAAAAGTATCATGTGCAGATGCCGCTTGCGGTATTTCATTGTCTGCTTCTGGTTTTACCGCGTGTACCAGATCCGGAAAGTTCATGGCGTCTTGTATGAAAAACACGGGAATATTATTTCCTACTAAATCATAAATACCTTCATCGGTATAGAATTTAACAGCAAAGCCACGTGCGTCGCGCGCCATATCGGTAGAACCCTTAGAACCAGCAACAGTAGAAAATCGTACAAAGACGGGTGTTTCCTTAGCAGGGTGTTGTAGAAAGTCTGCTTTAGTATATTTTTCTAAAGATTCGTATACCTGAAATACGCCATGCGCTCCACTACCGCGTGCATGCACAATTCGTTCTGGAATACGCTCATGGTCAAAATGAAAAATCTTCTCCCGTAATATAAAGTCTTCTAATAAGGTTGGTCCGCTTTTTCCGGCCTTAAGTGAGTTGTTATTGTCGTGCACATTTAACCCTTGATTGGTGGTCATATTGGTCATGTTGTTGTTGACCAAATGAGCGTCCATTTGTTCTTTCTTAGGGTTTCTTCCATCTTTACCGATCGCCATATACTTTTTTTTAGATTTTAACTCATCTCTATAATTTATCTCCCCTCATCACGCTATTGCTTGGTGGTTGCAATAGGGTGATGGGACCTCCAGGAGGCCCTTTTAACGTACTCACGAAGGAGTACATAGTAGCAACAGTTGCCGCATTTAATAGTTTGTGCAAATCAGCAGTTAAAATACTTACACGTAGTACTACTTCTTTGCTTTAAGTACATGCCGCAATGGTTACGATATGATTTCGTGTTCTGCAATCTATAAAAACATTAGGGTGAGGGATGTGTCTAGACAGTAGATATGATATAAACTGGTTTCATAATGCACACCATTATGCGCCGTTATTAAAACGATAGACATGGATACTAAAGAAACTCAAGGTTTAGAAAACCCACTAACAAGATTTCCGCAACCACCGTACCCTAAACAGCAACAACCTTTTCCAGGATTGGCTAGTAAAATGGAACCTGTTCCTGATCATGGAGAGACTTCTTATGTTGGATCTGGAAAATTGAAAGGACGCAAGGCATTGATCACTGGTGGAGACTCTGGTATAGGTCGCGCTGCAGCTATCGCGTATGCACGAGAAGGAGCAGATGTTGTTATCAACTACCTACCGCACGAGGAAGAAGATGCTCAGGAAGTTATTCGGTATATTGAGGAGGCAGGACAGAAGGGTTTTGCCATTGCAGGAGATATCACGGATGAAGCATTTTGTATCCAATTAGTAGAAGATTCGGTAGCTAAGTTAGGTGGGTTAGATATTTTGGTAAATAATGCGGCGAAACAAAAAAGTCATGACTCGATAGAAGATATTGATTCGACGGACTTTGATTTGACGATGAAAACGAATATTTATGCACCCTATTGGATTACCAAAGCTGCGCTGAAGCATTTAAAGCCAGGTGCTGCTATCATTGCAACTTCGTCTGTGCAGGCTTATGATCCATCGGCCAATCTTTTTGATTATGCACAAACTAAGGCGGCAAATGTAGCGTACGTGAAAGCCTTGTCTAAACAGTTGGGACCGAAAGGAATTCGTGTAAATGGCGTTTCACCGGGGCCAATTTGGACACCATTACAAGTTTGCGGTGGTCAACCGACGGATGCTATTCCAGAATTTGGTAAAACAGCACCACTGGAACGTGCAGGACAACCGGTTGAATTGGCTGGCGTCTATGTTTTATTAGCAGATACAAAATCAAGCTACTCACACGGGCAGATTGTAGGAGTAGCAGGTGGGTACGGCCATCCATAGGCATATTCGCTTAATATAATAATTATGGAGTCTATAATATAGTTTTGTAGTCGGATGCGGTACGCCATATCCGACTACTTTTTGGTATAATGTATGCAGTAGTAGTATAATTACAGGAAGGGAGCGTTATGTATAAAAATCAAACAGTGTTAGACAAAGCAATTGGCAGAGCATTATCATTTGTGCACGATCAAAAAGGTGAGGAGTTAGCAAATAGCGCCTGTGTACGTGTGGGAATTTATGTTCACCGACGACAGCCGCCTTTACCACCTTTAGGTATCAATTATATTATCACGTTTAAGAGGGGAGACGATGGAGAATGGCTTTACGATAGTCATGAACGGCATATTCCTTCGGTAGATTACGCGAAGATCACTAACGTAGATCCAATACTGCATTATTGCGGATAATGCATAAGCATTATCCGCGATTAAATACTTTTACAGCTTCTCTCAAAAGTTTTATCTGGTTGGCATCAAAATCTCCTGATCTCATTTGCCAGGTCCAATTCCCTTCCGTGGTAGCGGGTGTATTCATACGTTTACTACCATCTAAATCCAACACATCTTGCATGGGTACTATGGCGATATTAGCCTTAGAGCCGTAGGCCAAACGGATTAAGGCTTCATTAATCGAATTGGCATTGACTTGATGTCCAGCATATACCTGAATATTTCTACGCATGAGTTCATCTGTCTCTTCTTCATACCATCCACGGGATGTATTATTGTCATGCGTGCCTGTATATACCACATAATTTTTTTCATACTGATGTGGTATATGTGGAGAGGTAACAATGTCTTCGCCAAAAGCAAACTGTAGCACTTTCATGCCAGGCATTTTCTGGCTATCACGTAGCTCATATACCTCGTTATCTATATCGCCCAAGTCTTCCGCAATAAAAGGAAGATTGCCAAAGGTTTGGCGGATCTTGGCAAATAGTCCCTTACCAGGCGCCTTCTTCCAAGTGCCTAACTTAGCTGAATCCGCCGTTGCGGGCACTTCCCAATAGGCAGAAAATGCTCTGAAGTGATCCAGCCGAATTGTGTCATACAATTCCACATTACGGGCGATACGAGCAAGCCACCATTTGTATCCTGATTTTTGGTGTGTTTCCCAGTTGAATACCGGCATGCCCCAAAGCTGTCCTTCCTCGTTGAAATAATCTGGCGGCACGCCAGCCACAGCTTCCAAGCTTCCATCTCCATTCAAAGCAAACAAAGACGGGTTGGCCCACACATCTGCCGAGTCGTGGCTAACATAAATGGGAATATCTCCTAATATGGATATATTTCTCGCATGACAATAGCTTCGCAATGTCGACCACTGCCTATCAAAGGTATATTGCAACCATTTCTGAAATAGAATAGCCGATTGGTGCTGGTCGGAGAAACTTTTAATGGCTTCTGGATCTCGCAAGCGATAAGCCGCATCCCAGGAGTACCAAGCTACATCACCTTGTTTTTCCCGCAGTACTACATAAAGTGCATAATCATTTAGCCATTTACTTTCTACTTTGCAAAATTGCTGGAAGTCCGCACAGTTTTGTACATCTGTTATCTCAAACACTCCCTGTAGTAGCGGCATCTTAAAGGTTAAAGCTTCTTCAAAATCTACTCGATGTTTCTTGCTCGTTTTTGCTTTTTTACGTAATTGCTTCAACTGCTTATGTGAAATTCCCAGCTGTTCTAAGTCGATCAGCAAGGGGTTTCCTGCCATGGCACTCCAGGTGCTATATGGAGAATGAAACTGATCTTTTGCGGTAGGCCCGAGGGGGAGAACTTGCCACCATCGTTGTCCCGCAGCGGCAAGCTGGTCTACAAATTTATAGGCTTCTTTGCCCAAATCGCCAACGCCGTATTCTGAAGGGAGTGAAGTAATGTGCAGCACAATGCCTGCACTTCGCTCATTAGGCGTACTGCTTCCTTTTAAAATCGCTACAGGTAAATTTTCGAAAAGTGCATTGATTTGTACCTCTTTCTTATCGCTTGTGAGCGTAGACCATGCGTGTTTCCACTTGATATCCTGATCTTCAGGCAGTAAAATATGCGTGTCTTCCCAGTCAAACTGGAGAATATCATCCTGAGCAGATCGACCAATAGATGCCAAATGCAAAGGAACTACTACAATTACCCATTCCTGTTGATAACGTCTTGCATAGGCCAATACATTGCGCTTGTATTTACCTACTACTTCGATAGGTTGATAGGTACCATCGCGGAATAGTTTGTGTTCATCGTTGCGTATTGCTAATAGCTGATGTAATAGCGCAAGTTTTATCTTGCCAGAATGCCTGTCCTCCCAAAGCGATTCTATATGATCCGTAAAAGCGGAAGCAGTGATTTCTTTCAGGTATTTCTGCCGGAGCGCGTAATCTACCGGCCTGCGATTGTCTGGGTCAACAAAACCCAATTCCCACAACTCCGAACCTTGGTAGACGTCAGGAGTACCCGGGCAGGTTAATTTTAGTACTAATTGACTCAGCGAATTGCTAATTCCAAAATCAAGGTATTTTAAAAAGAATGCATGAAATTCTGGGAAGAAGCCTTGTTTTTCATCCAGCAAATAACCAGCAAAATCTTTTAACGTGTTCTCATACTCTTCATCTGGCGCAGCCCAATCCGATCTTTCTTTACCTTCCCGTAAGTATTTTTCTAAATAAGCATTCAGTCGTGTATCGTAGTCATCGTAAGGCGTATTTGGCATAGGGTAGGAGCCAAATAAGGTTTGATATAGGAAATAACGATCATTTGGATGCGGTAGCGGAGCATTGTAATGTTCGTGTAGATCCTTTTCCCAGGATCTCACAGCTGCAATCCATACATCAGGCATGGCGCTAAGCACTTGCAATCTGGCTCGCTGATCTTCACCACGCTTCGTATCGTGAGTGGCACTTCCATTTAAGGCAGAAGGCCATTTCTCTTGCCGATCTACCATGGCTTGATGAAATTTCTTTTTCGACAAGCCAAAATTCTCTGGATGATCGCCTACTTCATGGCGGCCAATGTGCCGGTGGTAGGTGTACATCAACGTATCTTCCACACCCTTAGCCATCACCGGTCCAGCAAATTGCATGCAGCGTGCAAAAAATAGCCTAGTTTTCTCGCGTAAGCCTTCATCTTTAGTGTTTTGTGCTTGCTGAAACACAGAGGCGAAAGCTTTGACCGATTTCTTCGGGGCAAATTTATCCTGGATTATCTGCTCAAAAACATTTTCCAGCACCTTATAAGAATCTTTGGATAGCGGAAACTGTTCGTCATACAAACGATATACCGGGAAATAAATTAAAAATGCTGCAATGGCATCCTTCAAATCACCGCTGTTTTGCGATGCATGCTGAGGTAACAACTCCAAGTGCAGGAGATAGTGGTATAGATTATTTATTTCACCACCCATGTGATTTTGTAGGATGGCTGTCTTTTTTTGCAATTGCAAGGTATGTGCATCCTCTTTTGTCCCCGTCAACTCCTGATAATAGTCGGTAAGGCGCTCTTTGCCATTTTTATCGGTCAGCAGGTTATTACACCAAGCTAAAAATTCGTAGCCAGTAGCACCCTGAATCGGCCAATCTTCAGGTAACTCTTCTCCTGTTTCCAGAATTTTTTCGGCCACTATAAACGTATCTGATCCACATAGGTTACGAAGATCATGCAAATATTTTGTTGGATTGTAAAGCCCATCAATGTGATCAATGCGTAGACCATCGAAAATGCCTTTATCTATTAGCTCTTTGATCAAACGATGTGTGTCTTCAAATACCTCTGCTCGATCCACATTCATACAGATCAAACCATTGACGGTAAAGAAACGGCGATAGTTTATCTGCTTATCTGTTTCCTGCCAATGGCAAAGACGATAGTGCTGCTGCTCCAATAAGGCTTCTAGGGCTTCCGCATCTAATCCAAACTGTTTCAAATGGCGTTGCAGATAAGTACGTTGTTTTGACGCAGCAAATAATTTGGATAATGAGCGGTGCGCAGCGGCATAATCTGGTGCCGCGTCCTCCAATTTTTCTTCTAGCTGCTGTACGATGGAAGAAAGCTCTTCTTTATGTTCGAAATCCAACAGCAAAGCCTGCAGTAAGTAAGCGTAGCTCGACGGTGCAATTGGAAAAGACTGATCAAAGTAATGGACGGAGAATTTTCCTTTTTCAAAACGGATATTTAGTTCTTCGTCCAGACAGGCTTGACGTAATGATTTACCTAATACTGGAACCATCATTTTTCCATGCATTAAATCACTATTGAGGCTCGTGTCGAAATACGATCGGTATGGAGAATGTTCTCCGTACTCCAAAAGATTCATCAACCAGGCGTTCTCTGGATGAAAAGCCATGTGATTAGGTACGATATCCTGCAACCAACCCATTTTGTGTTGGTTGAGTTTCTTTTTCAACTTTATCAGCTCACTTTTAGAACCTATTTCGGGATTGATACGATGGCTGTCAATACCATCATAGCCATGTGTACTACCTCGTGTAGCTGCCAACAATGGAGAAGCATAAATGGTATTTGCACCCAATTGATGCAGGTACTCGCTGATTTGATCCAGATCGGACAAGGTGAAATCCTGATGAAATTGAATGCGATATGTGTTGTGTGGGTGAGGCATGATGACTACCTGTATGTAAGTTTATAATTGTTGAAAGAAGACGCCTGTAGCGGGTGGTATGGAAAGTTGGCTACTGAAAAGATCCTGAATTGGTCCCGAACCTCCCCATGCTGGATCAGAAGTATCCCAGATACGTTCGAAGCTATGCGCATTATCTAGCGTGATAACTTGCGCATCTGTCGAAAAATTGAGCATGCCGACCATCAGTTGATCTTCGAATGTGTAACTTAAAACGATCACGGATTTAGCTTCATCATATTGAACGGTAAGGAGTGATCTATCTACCTGTCGGAGAATGCTGTTGGACTTTCTAAAGGCCAATAAAGCTTCGTAATAGGCTAACATTTGACGATGTGATCCCGAATCTTGCTCAGTCCAATTCAACACGCAATCTGTAAAAGTGCTTTGCGCTTGCGGATCAGGTGCTTCGGCCTCCGTGTGAAATGATTTAAATTCCTCTTTGCGCCCCTTACGTACGGCCTCAATGAGCTCTTCATCGCTGTGGTGTACGAAATATTGGAATGGGGTAGAAGCACTCCACTCTTCGCCCATGAATAACATAGGCACATAGGGGGAGGCGATTACAGCAAGAGCCATCAGGCGTTGCATATCTGACGAGAACAGCATACTGCTCCGTTCGCCGAGCATTCGATTGCCGGTCTGATCGTGGTTTTGCGAAAATACGACAAACCGTTCTCCGGCCAATCCGGTGGAGTCGCTGCCGAAGAACTTTTGGCGATGTTCAGAATATTGACCGGTATACACATAGGCATGTTGAAAGGCCTTCGCCAAATCGGCAATGCCATGGAAATCGGCGTAGTACCCATCTGGCTTGCCACCGGCAGCTACACGCAATGCATGGTGAAATTCATCTACCCATTGCCCGTCCATCGCGTAGCCATTCTTTTCTAAAGGCTCCAAATACCTTCTGTCATTCAAGTCACATTCTACGATCAAATAGTGCTTTGTTTCCTGTTCGGAAATCCAAGCATTGGTCTCCTTACGAATGTCTTGTAAGATATGGGATGCACTCGAATCTTTTAAAGCATGCGCTGCATCAATACGTAATGCATCCACATGAAAATCTTCAAACCACATCCGTACATTGGCCAAGACAAAGTCGCGTACACCGTTACTGTGCGCATCATCGAAGTTGATGGCACTACCCCAAGGTGTACCATACTTTTCGGTAAAGTACGGTCCGTAATGCGGCGCATAGTTTCCTTCGGGACCAAAATGGTTGTATACTACATCCAATACAATGGCAATATCGTGTGCATGTGCTGCATCTACCAATTGCTGAAAGGCTTTTGGCCCTCCATATGAAGCTTGTACTGCAAAAGGAAATACGCCATCATATCCCCAGTTGCGTTCTCCTGGGAATTGTCCGATGGGCATGACCTCAATCGCGTTGATGCCTAGCTTTTTAAGATAAGGTAATTTGTCAATCGTCCCTTGAAAATCATGTGTTTGGGTAAACGTGCCGATATGCAACTCATAAATGATGAAATCTTTCAGGGCTGGTACTTCGTACTTTGCATCCGTCCATGCGAACGAAAGATCTACCACTTCTGACGGGCCATGTACGCCTTCCGGCTGGTAGTAAGAAGCTGGATCCGCATAGGCGTCTCCGTCCAGTACAAAACGGTACTGATCTCCCACTTTTAATACATGCGTACTCGCTTCCCAATAACCATACTTGCTCTGATTAAGCGTTATACGCGTATCCTGACCTTCAATTTGGCAATGTACTGTTTTCGCTGATGGTGCCCATAGAGAAATATGGGCACCATCAGCCTCCGTACGAACACCTAAGTAGTTTATTTTTGGTGTATTCACAAGCTTAGTTATTAGGAATGTTACTATCAGCTTTCAATACAATGATCGAACGGCCTTGAACAGCGACTTCTTCTTCGGGGCCAAATGTATCATGCTCATCGATTGTGTCATATTCCGTGTTGATTACCTTAGTCCATTTCTGACCATATTTTGCAGAAGGCAATCGGTAATTAATGGTTTCGAAATGTGCATTAAATAGGATGTAGAAATTATCGTCTTTAATTTTTTCTCCGTCATCATTCAGGGAGCGAATACCATTCCCATTTAAGAAAACAGCCAAAGAGCGGGCAAAATCATGTTGCCAGTGCTCGTCGTCCATTTCGTTGCCTTCTGGCAGGAACCAAGCGATATCCTGTAGGCCGATTCCTTTGATAGGCATTCCCTGAAACCATTTGCGTCTACAGAATGATGGGTGCGATTTACGGAATGCAATTAATTGAGCGGTAAATTTTTGCAGGCTTTCATCCCTACTAACCCAGTCTAACCAAGAAATTTCGTTGTCCTGACAATAGGCATTATTATTACCTCCTTGTGTTCGCGCAAACTCATCCCCAGCAACCAACATCGGTACGCCTTGCGATAGCAAGAGTGTGGTGAGCATATTGCGCATTTGCTTGCTTCGCAATGCGTTAATATCGTTGTCTTCTGTAGGCCCTTCGGCACCGCAGTTCCAAGATCTATTGTGGCTTTCTCCGTCTTGATTATTTTCTCCGTTGGCATCATTATGCTTCTCATTGTAAGATACCAGATCGTTTAAGGTAAAACCGTCGTGTGCTGTGATAAAGTTGATGCTGGCAGTGGGTTTACGATAATCATCCTGGTATAAATCGGAAGATCCCATAAAACGCTCGGCAAACTCACCTAACATAGATTCTGCCCCGATCCAGTAATCGCGCATACAATCACGGTATTTACCATTCCATTCTGCCCACCCGGAAGGAAATTTACCAACTTGATAACCACCTTCACCAATATCCCATGGTTCCGCAATTAACTTTACCTGCGAAATAATCGGATCCTGATGGATAACATCGAAAAAGGAACTCAATTTATTCACTTCGTGTAGTTCTCGCGCTAATGTAGAGGCTAGGTCAAATCGGAATCCATCTACATGCATTTCTTGAATCCAATAGCGTAGGCTATCCATAATCATACGTAAAACACTAGGAAGCATAGCGTTTAGCGTATTGCCCGTGCCGGTGTAATCCATATAATAACGTGGGTCTTCTGTCAATCGGTAATACGCCGCATTGTCAATGCCGCGGAAGGAGAGTGTTGGTCCCATTTGGTTACCTTCACCCGTGTGATTGTACACCACATCCAATATCACCTCCATGCCGGCTTGATGTAGCGCTTTCACCATTTCCTTAAACTCTCGAACCTGCTCACCTTGTACACCTTTAGCGGCATAGCGTACGTCGGGTGCGAAGAAGCCAACGCTGTTGTAACCCCAGTAATTCGTCAAACCCTGATCTTTCAGATGTCGATCTGTGATAAAGTGATGAATTGGCATCAGTTCAATGGCCGTAACACCCAAATTTTTCAAATATTCTATCGTGACCGGGTGCGCCATCGCAAGATAAGTACCGCGTATGTCTTCCGGAATGTCGGGATGAAGTTGGGTGAAGCCTTTTACATGTGTTTCATAAATAATGCTTTTATGTAAAGGTATTTTAGGTGCTTTATCTCCTTCCCAATCAAAGGATTCGTCTACAACCACACATTTAGGAATATAAGGAGCACTATCCACCGTACTGAAACTAAGGTCTTCGTCTTCATGGCCTACTTCATACCCGAATAAGGAATCGTCCCATTCTAAAGTGCCAGCAATGGCTTTGGCATACGGATCGATGAGTAATTTGTTGGCATTGAAGCGATGTCCGGCCGTTGGTTCAAAGGGACCGTGTACCCGATACCCATATAATTGTCCTGGATGAATTCCAGGTACATAAACATGCCACACTTGGTGTGTGCGCTCCTTGATTCGAATTTTAACAGATTCCGTTGGATCGTCTGTTTTATTAAAAAAACATAATTCTACACCATCGGCGTTTTCTGCATAAATAGAAAAGTTCACGCCCTTGCCATCATAGGTAGCGCCTAGAGGGTAGGGTGAACCGGTGAGTACTTTTGTCTCCATATTAGTTGTTGCTATTTAATAGTTTTTGGCTAGACAGCCTTTCAGATGCCTATCGATTTGGATGTGAGTTTCTTCTTATTTTACTTGCTTAATAACAGGAATTACGACGATTTGTTCATCGCTCATATCTATATATCTTTCCTGATATTATCTTATCATTATTCTTGCCTGTAAATTCAGATACCGTAGTGAGTATATTAGGTATAATTCTGCGCTAAATCGACTGACATTATCAATCTGCATCTGGTAGCATTTTTTTGTTATTGCTTGCGCATTATACGGTATCTAGTGCGCTTAATACGTGTTTATTTTTCGAGTTGACCCGTAGCTACAACAGCAATAACTGGTTAAATATTTAAAGAGGATGCGCATGGAGCAAATGCGAGCATATTTAGCCTCTTTTGTATTGTATAATGTGGCCTGTTTAGCAAATTTTCCGCTGCTTGCCCATCAAACTTTGTGGAATAAGGTTTGTTAACATAATAGAACTCCTTAGTTCTTTTTTCAACAGATTTATCTTAGAAAAAATCTGAAAGTTTTTAAAATTAAGTAGGGCACCATGCCTGATCGAGATACAAGGTAAATTATAAGATACTATAACTGGAAATATATTATGCGAATCGGAATAACATTCTCTTCTTTCGACTTATTACACGCCGGGCATGTAAAGATGCTGGAAGATGCAAAGGATCAGTGCGATTATTTAATTTGTGGTCTACAAACAGACCCTACATTAGATAGGGCAGAAAAAAACAAACCTACCCAAACGGTGGTAGAGCGGTATATTCAGCTAAAGGGATGTAAGCATGTGGATAAAATTATACCTTATGCCACAGAGCAAGATTTGGAAGATATTTTGCGCTCTTTTAAATTCCATGTTCGAATTTTAGGTGACGAATACATGTACAAGAACTTTACTGGCAGAGCTTACTGTGAGGAGAAGGGGATTGATCTTTATTTCAACCGTCGCGAAAACCGTTTTTCTAGTTCGGCACTACGACAAATTGTTTTTGAAAAGCAGGGTGAAATGGAAGGAACAATTTTACCATTCAAAGAGCCGATAGCGCTACAGAATATTAAAAAAGTGTTGGTAAAGGGATAGTTACAGGATAGATGAGAATAGGAATAACATTCGGAGCATTCGATATGCTTCATGCAGGACAAATTGTCTTTTTGGCGGAAGCACGCAAAAAGTGCGATTACCTGATCGTGGGCTTATGTACTGATGGACAGGTAGATGCTGCACGAAAAAGCAAACCAGTGCAGTCGATTGTAGAGCGGTTCATACAATTGGAAGGTAGCCCAAGCGTAGACGAGATCATCCCGTTCGAAAACGACGACGATCTGATGGATTTACTGCAAACCATTTCGGTAGACGTAAGATTCGTTGGTAGTGAGTACGAAAATGTACCATTTACTGGAAAGGATTATTGTGACGAAGCAGGCATAGCCGTCTGTTTTATTAATCGTGCGCACCGATTTTCAGCGCGATCTTTACGAAAGATAGTGGCAGAGAAACAAGCAGCAAAATTGATGTCTTAATTGCTCTCTACAATCTAAAAAAACCGATATAAATAGGTTTTTATAGCTATAAGGCGCTCATTAGGGTGCCTTTTTTGGTGTTGTAAGTCTAGGGTATTTTCGATAAATTGCAGTCATTAACTTTTGACACCAAACTAACATGAAATTACTTAAACCTTTGGCGTTGGCTTTCCTATTACCTACTTTGGGCGCCACCGCTAAACCGCTTTACAAAAATCCTATGGGATTGCATTCGCAAGCCTTGCAGGTATTGGCTCAGGATACAATTTCTTGGTCTCAACCTTTACCATTTGATGATGGTGTAATTAAAGGCGAGTTGGAAAATGGATTTCAATATTTCATTCGTAAAAACGTGGAGCCGGAGAATCGGGTAACCATGTATCTTGCAGTGAAGGTAGGCTCGATTCTGGAAACCGAAAAGGAATTGGGCTTGGCGCATTTCTTAGAGCACATGAACTTCAACGGGTTGAAGCATTTTCCTAAAAATGAATTAGTGGATTATCTTCAACGTGCCGGGGTTCGCTTTGGTAGTGACCTGAATGCGTACACTGGTTTTGATGAAACAGTATACCAATTGCCAATTCCATCCGATGATCCAGAATTACTAAAAAATGGATTGCAAGTGATGCGCGATTGGGCGCAAGATGCGCTTTTAGACGAAGAAGAAATTAATAAAGAACGTGGTGTCGTGCTAGAAGAGTTACGCGGTTCGCGCGGCGCACAACAACGTATGCGTGACCAATATTTCCCATTAATGCTGAATGGCTCCAGGTATGCTGAACGCCTGCCCATTGGCAAGGAAGATATCATTACGAACTTTGAGCCAGAGACAATCCGCGAATTTCATCAAAAATGGTATCGCCCAGATCTGCAATCGATCATCGTGGTGGGAGATATAGATCCTCAAATGATAGAACAGGAGATCAAGCGTCTGTTTGGCGATATGCGTGTACCATCGTCTCCTCAAGATCGGAAGAAGTATACAGTTGATTTGCTCAACAAAAATCAGTTTATGGTGGTGACCGACCCAGAAATGCAATACACAGTCGGACAGATATTTATAAAACATCCTGAGGAGGAAGTCAAAACAATTGGAGATTATAGACGATCCTTGCTCAAATCCGTGTATAACGAAATGATTAACGGTCGTCTTGGAGAATTGGCGCAGTCGGCTAACCCACCATTTTTGCAGGCAGGGATCGGTATTAGTGATTTTATTGGTGGCTTGGATAATCTATCTGCCTTTTTTGTGGCTAAGCCAGGTGCTATGTCTGACGGCTTGAAATCGGTTGTGCGCGAATTGGATCGTGTGAAGGAGTTTGGTTTTACAGATTCAGAGTTTTCTCGTGCCATTCTGTCCATGCAAAAGAATAATGAACGTGCTTACACAGAGCGAGACAAGCGCCGTTCGGATAGTTATGTAGATACCTACCTTAACCACTTTTTGAAAGATAAACCGGCATTAAGCGACGAAGATCGCTATCAAATTACTAAGGAATTGTTGACGACATTGACATTGGCTGAGGTAGAAACTATTGACAAGCAGTATTATGTGGATCAAAACCGTGATGTATTGATTCTGGCTCCTGATAAAGAAAAGGCCAATCTTCCGGATGAAGCAACCGTTGCGGCCTGGTTTCAAGAGGTTAGTCAGGAAACATTAACAGCTTATGAAGATAAAGTATCCGAATTACCTTTACTAGCTTCAGAGCCAGCAAAAGGAACAGTTACTGAACGATCGGATCTACAAGCTATTGACGCAAAATCGTGGAAACTAAGTAATGGCGTGACCGTCGTATTGAAACCTACAAAGTTTAAAAACGACGAAATTCTAATTCATGCATTTGGCCCAGGTGGTACTTCATTGTATGCAGACGAAGAATTTTTTAGTGCTTCCAACTCTGCTTCATTGGTCAACAGTAGTGGGTTAGGGCAGATGACGACAGTAGAACTGCAAAAGTACCTGTCAGACAAAAAAGCGAATATAAGCCCTTTTATCGGGGAACGTACACAAGGGCTTTCTGGTTCGGCAGATAAAGAAGGTTTGAAAACGGCCTTTGAAATGATTTACGGTTATTTTACTGTTCCTCGTATTGAAGATGATGTGTTTAAAAGCACCATCAATCGCGCCATATCATCGATGGAAAACCGGGAAAACAATCCTTCATTTGTGTTTAGCGAAACGATTCAAAAAAGCCTTTACGGAGATAATATACGACGCAACCCAGCGACTGTAGCGAATATTCAATCCATCAACCAACAGCGGGCTTTAGAAATTTTTCAGGAACGTTTTGCAGACGCATCTGATTTCACATTTATGATAGTGGGCTCATTTAATGAGGAAGAGATTACGCCGTTGATCGAGCAGTACATAGCTTCCTTGCCTACCAAACAAAGGGATAATGCAGCCAAAGATCTACACATTGTAGAGCCAACCTCTGGCTTCGAAAAAATTGTCCATAAAGGTAAAGAAGAGAAGGCTCAAGTAAGGTTATCCTATTATGGTGATTATACTTATAATGAAGCCGAAAATCTAAATATGGATGCGTTGGAGTCGGTGTTGTCCATTAAACTGATTGAGCGATTGCGCGAAGAAGAAAGTGGTGTGTATGGTACGGGGGCTAGCGCTAGCTATCGCAAACTGCCTAGTGGTCGATATTCCTTCCATATCGGATTTGGTACTAGTATAGACAAGTATGATGGGTTGATCAAATCGGCATTGGATGAGATTCGTAAAGTGAAAGAAAACGGTCCGACACAAGTCGATCTGGACAAGTTCTTTATTGAGCAAAAGCGTCAGCATGAAGTAAATCTGAAAGAGAACAGTTTTTGGCTTAATTCACTGAACAATGCATTGAGTAACGAGGAAGAACTCGCCGCTATCGTACGACTCAATGCTGATCTGGAAAAGGTTACAGTGGAGACCGTAAAAGAGGTGGCAAACAAATATTTAGATGAAACGAAGTTGTTTCGATTTATCCTTTTACCAGATGCTAAGTAAGCAGCTGCAAAACTCTATTTTACTAAAAAGGGCTTTCGTTTGAAAGCCCTTTTTTATGTACATTAATCGTTGAATTTTCTCTTTTGTCGCCGGTACAACATGAATATCACGATAGCCAGCAACAGAATACCAATTAAAACATAACCGGTTGGTGATGATTCAGTTTGATTCACAGGTGTAGTTTGCGCCACCAAATTGGAAAGAAACCCACTCAAGACCAACCCACACAACCAATTTTTCATAATAATACGATTTAATAACCAACTTGAATCTACTCAAATTAGCTTTAAAAAGCAATAGTAGTGCCAATTAAATTTGTTTTCGTTCGTTTTCAATGAATTTTACGAGACTTTCGACGTAATCAGCCGAAAAATCAAAGCGAACACCAGCGGTTTCGTATATTTTGCCGATTGGTTTGGTATATCCTAGCTTCAATGCCGCCAGATATTGCGCCAGTGCACTATCACGATCCTCCAAATAATTTCTCCATACCGAAATGGCGCCCAACTGTGCAAAGCCATATTCAATATAATAAAAAGGAACCTCAAAAATATGGAGTTGCTTGTGCCACAGGTAGCGTTCGGCTTCTTCATGGCTTGTCCAGTCGGCGAAACCATGGCCAAAAGTATCATAAATGGTTTTCCAGGCTTCAGCGCGTTGCGTAGGCGTATGATCCGGATTAGTGTAGAGCCAGTGCTGAAATTTATCGACTGTAGCCACCCAAGGCAACGTAGAAAGCACGTCATCCAACTGTTCTTTCTTTGCTCGGGCGAGATCATCTGCATCGGGAAGGAAGTGATGCCACTGATCCATAGACAATAATTCCATCGACATGGAAGCCAATTCTGCTACCTCCGAAGGAAGTTCTTTGAAATCGTTTAATGCAAGATCCGCCGTGATGAAGGTATGGATTGCATGCCCACCCTCATGTACCATAGTCGTAAGATCGCGCATGGTACCGGTCGCATTCATAAATATAAATGGAGCACCCGATTCGTATAATGGATAGTTGTAACCACCCGGCGCTTTACCTTTCCGGCTTTCGACATCAAAAAGTCCATTTGTTTTCATGGTGGCCAAGCATTGCCCCATGTAAGGATGCAAGGCGGTAAATGCTTGCTCTGTTTTATCAATCAGCTCTGTTCCAGATTGGAAAGGCTTTAAGGGCGACAGGTTTTGTGGATCTACCTGCATGTCCCAAGGTTGCAGAGAAGGCAAATTTAGCTTTTGTTGACGTTCACTAGCGAGCTTTTGTAACACCGGTACTACGTGTTCGGCAACGGCTGTATGGAAAGCTTCACAATCGGCGACGCTATAATCGAATCGACCCATGGCGACAAACATGTAGTCTCGATAATTCTCAAAACCAGCGTTTCGTGCTACCTGATGCCGCAGTCGCAATAGTTCCTGAAAGATATCTTCCAATGCTTGTGTCTGAGCCAGGCGAACCGTTGTAATCGCTTCCCAAGCCTCTTGACGAATTGCACGATCCGTATCCAGCAATCTAACAGAGGCCTGTTGCATCGTATATTCTTCGCCGTTGATGCTAACCGTCATATTCCCAACGATCGCCTGATAAGCTTGTTGCTTTAGCTGTATTTCAGTAAATAGAGGAATATTCTCCTTGCGGAAAATCTCTAAAGATTTCCTGACTTTTCGCAGGTAGATAAAATAGCGATCGGGATCCAATTGGCTGGTCAATGGGTTTGCCATTAGTTGTTGGTCCAATTGGTTTTGTATAGGAGCGATCTTTGGCTCGATCTCGGTCGTGAAATAACGAAAGTTTTCAGCGTATTCTTCGTTGTCCGTATGGCAAGTCATTTGGATGTATCTCCAAGCCTGATCTTCTTGCAACACAGCATCTAGTTCATTGCGATCCAACATCCATCTTTCCAAGGCGGGTAAATCCGCTATTTCGCGACTTTGTAATTCGGTAAATAAGTCTTCCAAATTCTCCCATAGGATCGAAAGATCTTGCGGTACATATGTTCTTGGCTTTGCCAGTGCAGTCTTCATATTACATATCTAAGTTGTGATTCACGAAATTACTTATTTTTTGGATACCTCAATTGCTGGTCGTAGAATGCGAAAAAGCTCATCGAAATGCACTATATTTGCCGATTATAAAAAGAGACGGTAGAACCTAGTATGGAGCATATACGCAATTTTTGCATCATCGCGCACATTGATCACGGAAAGAGCACCTTGGCCGATAGACTGTTGGAATTTACCAACACCATTACGCAGCGCGAAGCGCAGGCGCAATTATTGGACAATATGGATCTGGAGCGGGAGCGAGGAATCACAATCAAAAGTCATGCGATCCAGATGGATTTCACGCGCGACGGACAAAAATATACGCTAAATCTGATCGATACGCCAGGGCACGTCGACTTTTCTTACGAGGTATCCCGTTCTATTGCGGCCTGTGAAGGTGCGCTTTTGATCGTCGATGCTTCACAAGGTATTCAGGCACAGACTATATCTAACTTATACTTGGCTTTAGAGCATGACCTAGAAATCATTCCTATCTTAAATAAGATGGATTTACCAGGAGCCATGCCCGAAGAAGTGAAAGATCAAATCGTGGATTTGATCGGCGGAAAGCGCGAGGATATTATTCCAGCTTCCGGCAAGACGGGAATGGGTGTTCCAGATATTCTGGATGCTATTATCGATCGTATTCCGGCACCGGTTGGAGATCCAAAAGGAGAATTACAAGCGTTGATCTTTGACTCTGTATTTAATTCTTTCCGTGGAATTATGGCCTACTTTAAAGTGGAGAATGGCGAAATCCGTAAGGGAGATAAAGTGAAGTTTGTCGCTACAGGAAGAGAGTATTTTGCCGACGAAATCGGAACGTTGAAGCTCAATCAAGTAGCCAAAGATGTGATCAAAACCGGTGATGTAGGCTATATTATATCGGGTATCAAAGAAGCCCGAGAAGTGAAAGTAGGAGATACCATCACCCACAAAGAACGCCCATGTACATCGGCGATCCAAGGATTTGAAGAAGTAAAACCCATGGTGTTTGCCGGAATATACCCGGTAGATACGGAAGATTACGAGGAGCTTCGCGAATCGATGCACCGCTTGCAACTAAATGATGCTTCTTTGGTTTTCGAACCAGAATCTTCCGCCGCACTAGGTTTTGGTTTCCGTTGTGGATTCTTGGGCATGTTGCACATGGAAATTATCCAGGAACGTCTGGAGCGTGAGTTCAACATGACGGTGATTACCACCGTACCCAATGTTTCTTACAAAGCCTACCTTACCAAGGATAAAGAAGAAGTTATAGTACACAATCCGTCGGATCTTCCTGATCCAAGTAAGTTGGATGCGATTGAAGAACCCTATATCAAAGCAAATATCATCACTAAATCTGACTTCGTCGGGCCAGTAATGTCTTTGTGTATTCAGAAAAGAGGTACCATTGTAAACCAATCGTACCTGACTTCTGATCGCGTTGAATTGGTATTTGAAATGCCGATGGGGGAGATTGTATTTGATTTTTATGATAAATTGAAAACAATATCTAAGGGATACGCTTCGTTTGATTATCATCAGATCGGCTACCGTACATCAGACTTGGTTCGCTTGGATATTCGTTTAAATGATGAACCAGTGGATGCGCTATCGTCGCTAATTCACCGTAGTAATGCGTATGATTTTGGCAAGAAGATTTGTGAGAAGCTAAAAGAGTTATTGCCTCGGCAACAGTTCGAAATTCGTATTCAAGCATCTATCGGTGCAAAAATCATAGCCCGTGAAACCATTTCTGCATTGCGTAAAGATGTAACTGCGAAATGTTATGGAGGAGATATCTCTCGTAAACGGAAGTTATTGGAAAAACAGAAAAAAGGAAAGAAACGTATGCGTTCGGTAGGAAATGTAGAGATTCCTCAGTCTGCATTTATGGCGGTTCTAAAACTTGATTAATCTATTTAAAGACCTTAAATAAAACTTAATGCAATTACTAGACGGTAAAGCAGTATCGGCCAAAATTAAAGAAGATATTAAGCAGGAAGCTGCTAATTTTTTGAAAGAATCAGGTCGTAAACCTCATTTAGTTGCTATTTTAGTAGGCAATGATGGTGGAAGCGAAACCTACGTGGCCAGTAAAATGCGTAACTGTGAAATGGTGGGCTTCGATTCGACCAATATTCGGTATGGTGTAGACATCAGCGAAGAGGAGTTGATCGCCAAAATTCAGGAGATCAATGCCGACCCGGCTATTGACGGGTTGATCGTACAACTGCCCTTGCCACCACACATCGATCCGGAAAAGATAACCGAAGCGATCGACTATCGTAAAGATGTGGATGGCTTTCATCCAGTAAATCTAGGTAGAATGCAGCGTAACCTGCCTTGTTTTATTCCGGCTACACCTTACGGCATCTTATTGATGTTGGATCACTACAAGATCGACACAGCAGGTAAGAAAGCAGTCATCGTCGGTAGAAGTAACATCGTGGGCTCACCTATGAGCATCTTATTGGCTCGTAATACTCAACCTGGAAACTGTACAGTAACCGTAACTCATAGCCGTACACAAAACTTACGCGAAGAAGTATTGCAGGGCGACATCGTCGTAGCTGCTATCGGTAAGAAAAATTTCGTAACGGCAGATATGGTAAAAGAAGGTGCTGTCGTGATTGATGTTGGTATCAATCGCGAAGTATCCGACGAAACTAAATCTGGCTTTAAACTATATGGAGATGTGGATTTCGACGCCGTATCACAAAAGGCCTCTTGGATCACTCCCGTTCCCGGAGGTGTAGGTTTAATGACCATTGTAGGCTTGTTAAAAAATACACTCGAAGCAGCCAGAGGTACGATTTACAAAAACTAATTTCTGGTATAGATATTGCCCAGCAAATAGTATACACTTTTAATGACTATTCGTATGGGTAAGTATGCTTTTTTCATCACTGCACTAAGTACGGTGATGTTCGTTGGCTGCAATCAGAACCAACAACAAGATCATTCGGTCACGCCAGCACAAGATACGGTGGGGGCGACAGCAGGTCAACGTTTGGATCATGCCATCAATAACGTTGAGCAAAGTGCCGAACGCACGAGCGCGCTGGCAAAAGAGGAGGTGCAGAAAGCAGAAGCAGCTGTGGAGCGAGCCAAAAGAGATTTGGCGGATGCTAAAGAGCGTGGAGATGCCAAAGCAGAAAGCGAAGCACAGAAAGCTCTGGATAAAGCAACTGCTATCTGGGATCGTACCCGAAAAGCAACGGATAAAGCGGTAGAGGCTACTAAAAATGCTGCACGGAAAACGGGTGATGCAGTAGATACCACCGTACAACGCGCAAGTCGTAAAGTGGATGATTTACTGCACAACGATTAATACCTTTATTACATTATTCTATTATGCCATTAACTGCTAAATACGCTGCACTAATTGATCTTTTAAATTCCTTAAAGGTCGATCAATTGGAGATTCATGAGGAAAATGATATATTACACATCTCGGGTGTTACTTCTTCGGTAGATGCGAAACATAAGGCCTGGGATTTGTACAACCGAATTGATCCGAATTATATTTCAGATGACTTGGCATTAGAACTCACGGTACAAACAGATGAAGTTCTAAAAGTAGCTACAGTAACAGCTCACGACGAACCATTTATAGCCGTAAGACGGGGTCCAGGTGTTAATCAACCTGTGTTAGCCGAATTAAAGGACGGAGATCGTATCGACATTTTAGGATTGACCAATCAAAATTGGTGTTTGGTAAAAGTAGCGGATAAGACAGAAGGTTATTGCTATATCGATTACCTATCGGTATAGATCGAATTATTTTTTTGGAAAAGTATCATACGATTTGGATTTATTCCAAATAGTATTTAGATTTGTTCCAATTAGAAGACTATGATCTGTCCGTTAGCAAATGTGGAAAAGGTGTTCGATACAGAACACGGTGTGGTGTACCAGTGCAGCCGTCAAAACTGTTATTGGTTGGAATTTCAAGGAACAACTACTGCTTTTAAAATTTCAGATCTTTTCTTATTTAAAAAACGCATCGATACGATAGATATTGAATCTATGCTTTCCGAATCATCACGCTCGTATGACTTTGAGATCGTAATGCCTTTTCGTACCGATCGTTGCTACCTCTTGAACGTATCAGATATCCTCAATCTTAGGGAAGTACTAGCGGGTACAAAGTTTATGATTCAGCTAAATAGCGAAGTAAAACGCTGTTTGCGTCGTGGTTGTGTGATTGCCTAAGTTGCATTTATAATTATACTGGTTCTAAAGAACTTATCTTTCTAAATCGTAATTTAGACTGAATTCGTATTGCACTTTTTTTAACCAAATTCCTTCGTCCCATAGTATCTTTGTATCAAACAAAAGCAAGATACATCCTGTTGTTAAGGTGTATGTAGTTTTTCTAAAGAACAAAGAACATGAAAGATTTATTAAAATTGAAATCTTCTTTAGCAGAAGAGATAGAAAACATATTAAACGCACAAATCAAAGTGGAGGCGCATGCATCTGCATTATACTTAGCGATGTCTAGCTGGTGTGACGATCAAGGTTTTGATCATGCAGCAGACTTTTTTGCTCGTCAATCGGATGAAGAACGTGCTCACATGCTTAAATTATTTAAATATGTTGGTGACCGTGGTGGGCGTGCTATTTCTCCAGAAATCACCAATGTACCTACAGATTTTGAATCTTTCCGCGGTGTATTTGAGCAGACTTTGGAGCAAGAAATGTTTGTGACAGAGCAGTTCAACAACATTGCAGACTTGTGTATGAAGTCTAAAGATTATGTTACCTTTAATTTCGTACAATGGTTCTTGGAAGAGCAAGTAGAGGAAGAGTATGTAGCACGTCGTATCATAGAATTATTCGATGTGATTGGCGAACAAGGTACCGGTCTTTGGGAAATTGACAGACATTTGGTTAAAGTAACATTTGACGAAGCATAGCACAACACACGCCTTAGAAGGCATAGCAAAAAAAAGGGTTTAATATAATATTAAACCCTTTTTTTGTACAATAATTTCAAGTTATAGCGTTATAATGTTAACTTACATTTATCAGTTAACGTATTATTTGATCACTGTCTTCTTAGTTCGAACGTGTGTCTATTAGACAATTAATCTCTGGAATATACCTATTACTTCTTTTGTTAGGCCTTGCTAGCCAGGGCCAAGCACAAGTGCGCGGTAAAGTATTGACCGGAACGGTCATGGACTCCTTAGAAATTGGATTAAAAGGTGTTAATGTTTTCTTACAAACCGACAGAGATACACTCTATACCGTAACCAACAATCAAGGTATATACCGTTTTCGCGGAGTCGTAGGTACGGCCGCAAAACTCACCTATTCTATGTTGGGCAAAGAACGGCAATCTGCCTTTTTAACGTTATATGACCACGATCCCAATCCATTGATATTATCACCGGTAGTTTTATTATCCGGTGTATCCAGTATAGATCCGGTACATGTTCTCCGTACAGTTCCAATTGTGCATAAAGGAGATACTACGATATTCAATATGTCTGGATTTTCCTATTTGAAGCAGTCATTATTGGAGGATGTTTTACGAAGCTCTCTGCCTGGATTTAATGTGTTGCGGGATGGTACCACCTTTTACAATGGGCAAGTTATTACTTCTGTACAGGTTGATGGTAAAAAATTCTTTGGTGGAGATGTATTGACCGCTACCAGAAACTTGCCTGCCGATTATATCAAACAGATCGAAGTCATTGACCATTATGGAGATATGGCAGAAGTAAAAGGAATTAAAAATACAGAGCCAGAAAAGATCATCAATATTATCCTGCATGAAGATCGCAAAAAAATAATGTTTGGCCAAGCTACTGCTGGCGGAGGTACTAATGATCGCTATCTGGGTAGTATAGGGCTGAATAAGTTTGATCGTGGTCAGGAAGTATCTATTATAGGATCTGCAAATAATACCAATACCAGTCTTTTTACCTTCGGTTCTCCAGATGGTGCGGGAGGCAGGGCGCCTAATCTTTCAGATATCGGAGATTATGCAGATCAGGCTGATGGCCTTAACACCATCAATTCTTTTGGTGTTAATTTTTCGGATGGTATTGGAGAGCGAAGCACCCTGACGGGAAGCTATGCGTATACACAACGTAAAAATGAAACAACGGGCAATTCCTTACTTCGCTCTACTTATTCGGGCTATCAAATCACAAAAGCCGATGATTTTATCTCCACTACTGATGATCGAACTCATAAAATCAATCTGGAGATGAACTCACGTTTCAAGAACAACGATCTGCTAAAAATTACTCCAGTAGTCACCTTGAATCGATTTGTGCGAAGCAATGAACGAAAAACTTTATTGAGAAATTTTCGACTAAGAAATGATGGTGACTACAAGGATTCGTCTACAGTTTATCAGCCCAATTATCAGTTAAACACGTTGTATTCCAAACATTTTCAACATCCTAAACGGAAGTTAGTAGGTGATCTTCAGATAGGGTACAATCGACTGGATAAGGTAGAGGATGTATCGGAACGGTATGTCATTTTTGATACAACCAGTGGCCGACCGATGATAAGTCGTTTTAATCAGGCGCAATTAGTCAATCAATATGACGGGACTAAATCGGTACGCGCCGCTTTATCCTATGTGGAGCCATTCTATAACCACAGCTTGTTAGAAATTTCTCATGAGTATGATCTTACTAATATCGAAATGTCCCGCCGTGTGCGCATGCCTGGAGAAGAAGATGCTCCATTTATCGATTCACTTGGGCTAAGGTACGAGTACCTTTTCACGAGCAATCGTACAGGATTGTTGTACCAGTATGAGCCCAATAAGCGTTTTCGAGCTAATATTGGCTTTGCAGTACAACCTTTACGTCTTGCGGGAGCCGTCGCTAATGATACGTTACAATACCGGTATAATAATATTAATCTAATTCCGTCTACAGTGATCCGCTATCGCTTTAACGATGAGCTGGACTGGCAATTCACCTACAACGGACGTAATAATCAACCTAACTTTCTGCACATTGCGCCCATCCGAGACAACACAAATTCCCGTCTTATTGTGGTTGGAAATCCATTGCTTCGGGCGGAGTTCGTTAATCGCTTATCTACGATTCTCCGTAAATCTATCATGAGTAAAGGCCAATATCTTGAGCTGAATTTTGCCTATAATTTTACAAGTAATAAGATTGTAGCCTCCAAGACGGCCAACTCCGACGAAACCATACAAGAGACAACCTTTACCAATACAAGTGGCTATTACGAGCTAAAGGGCTATTATGCTTTTAATACACCAGTCTTCAATGACAAATTCAATCTGGAAACGTCGGGAAATATCGATTATTTTAATAATATCGTATTTGTCAATACGGAGCGGAGTCTGACTCGCCAGTACTTGTTTGCGCAAAATCTACAGCTACGCTATAGTTGGGACGAATACTTCGAATCCGTGTTTAATGCAAATTATTTTTTAAATCAGGCAAATTTTGAATTGCCCATACGCCAGAGAATTGCCGCTCATTCTGCGTTGTTCAGTTTAGGTGGGCGAGGTTATGTAAGCAACCGTTTTATGTTAGGAGCCGAAATGTCCCAAAAGTTCTTTCGCGGATATGTACAGGATATCACCGACGTGAGCCCAACGATCATCAATACTTATCTGGAATACTCGTTCTGGAAGAACAAGATGGCGCTATTACGATTAGAATGTTTTGATTTGCTAGACCAGAACAAAAATGTAGGTGTGGTCACCGAATATGTTGGCAACGACATTTTCGAATCGCGCAACAATCGGCTTGGACGGTATTTTATGCTGACACTGAATATGCGATTACAGCGATTGCCAAAATAATTTTGGTGCTAATAACGAAGCAGCCTAACACCGCTTTCACAGTTTGATTATAATTTGATAACAAGCTCGAGTCAGGAGCGCATCGTGTAACTGTTAATTTTGCAGACAAACAATCTATTTCAAAATGACTATTTCTAATCTGCTTCTGAGTGTTGGATTATGCCTATCATTAACTGCGTTTGCACAAGATAATATATCGGGCGTGGTATACGATGATAAGAATCATAATGGTAAGATCGATAAAGGAGAAATCCGATTGCCAAACGTTGCCGTAAGCAACGGCCAGGAGGTGGTAACTACCAATAGCAATGGAGAGTATACGTTGCCTGTAGGTGATGACAATGTTATCTTTGTGATCAAACCTAGTGGATATACTTTTCCGCTGGACAGCAATAATCTGCACCAATTTTACTATATACATAAGCCAAAGGGCTCACCAGAAGCGTTGAAGTATGCGGGTTCTTCTCCAACCGGAAAGCTTCCCAAGTCGCTTGATTTTGCACTACACCAGCAGGATGAGTCTAAGCGATTCAACCTATTTGTATTTGGCGATCCTCAAACCTATACCGAAGAGGAAGTGGCTTATTTTAAGCAAGGAATTATACAAGATATTAAAGCAAAAGACCACATCGCGTTTGGTTTAAGTTTAGGGGATCTAGTGGGAGATGACCTGAGTTTGCATCCCGATTATCAATCTGCGGTAGCTGCGTTAAACTTACCCTGGTTCAATGTAATGGGTAACCACGACATGAATTATGATGTGACAGTAGACTCTCTGTCCGACGAGACTTTTGAGAAGAATTTCGGACCAGCCAATTTCTCGTTTAATTATGGAAATGCGCACTTCATCATTCTGGATAATATTATTTACCCTAACCCAGAAACGGGTAAAGGTTATACAGGCGGCTTTCGGGAAGATCAATTGACTTTTTTGGCTAATGATCTGAAATTGGTACCCAAAGAAAAATTGATTGTGATCGCCTATCATATTCCACTGTTTTTGAATGATAAATCATCTTCACATTTCCGATCAGCAGATCGCCAGCGATTAATGGATTTATTAGCTCCATTTCCGAATACGCTTTCACTTTCTGCACACACGCATTTCCAAACACAGGTCTATTTTAACAAAGAGGATGGGTGGAATAGAGAAAAGCCTCATCATGAGTACAATGTGGGCACAACGTCGGGCGATTGGTATTCGGGAGAAATGAATGAACAGGGAGTACCCGTTTCTACTATGCGCGATGGTACGCCAAAAGGATACGTAACCTTGCATATTGACGATAACACCTACGCGTTTGATTACAAAGTTGCCGGCAAACCGAAAGAATATCAAATTTCGTTAACTGGTGCGGAAATCATGTCAGAGAAATATGTAAGGCGACACAATTTGTATGCTAATTTCTTTGTAGGTACAGAAAAGGATACGGTACAATATCGCGTAGACGGTGGTCAATGGAAAGACATGGAATATGCTGAAGAAGCTGATCCAGATTATGCTTTTGAAACACTAAAGTATGATCATGCAAAAGAAACTATAAAAGAAGGCCGCCGCCCGTCAGATGCCGTTCCTTCTACACATCTCTGGAAAGTAAGATATCCTAAATTATCGGTAGGTATGCATCAAATAGAGGTACGTGCTGTCGATATGTTTGGTCAGGAGCATCGTGCCACCAAATCTGTAGAAATTACACACTAAGGCCTAGCGATCTCCAATATCTTCATCGCAAATCCAACTCCACGTTACTAGCTTGCATAGTGCGTGGAGTTATACATAGAACACATAGGCTTTACCGGATGCAAGTTCAACCAGTTTGGGTTTTGGCGTCTCACTAAACGCTCCCTTTGCATGCGTGTATAGGCGTATAGCTCCTTCAAACGATCCATAGCACAATTCTCCGTCGCATAAGTTTCTTCATATACCACTCGTGTTAATTGCGTCGTGATATTCATTTGTGTTTGCTGCAAAACACTCATATGTTGTAACACATCCGAAAGGTTGTTCGTAATCAATACTTCCAAATATCTTCTGTTGCTATCCGTGAGGATCACTATTTTATACATATCGCCGTTTTTGTTTGATAATAGATGTGTGCCGATTTGGTAGTCCATCATATTATTACTAATTTTATTGGCACAATATTACTAATAAATTTAGTCTTTCAAAAATTTACTAAGAAAAATGTCTAATATATCTTCTAATCTAAAATACCTCCGCAAGAAGAAAGGCCTTACTCAGCAGCAGTTTGCCGATGCATTAACGATCAAAAGAGCTTCAGTAGGAGCATATGAGGAAGATCGCGCAGAGCCTAAGTATGAATTGCTAAAAAAAATAGCCGACTTCTTTGAGCTTACGATGGATGAATTAATTGATCAGGTCATTGACGAGAAGTGGAGGCCTGCCGCACGTGGCCATGCTTCCAATTTACGTGTTCTGAGCATCACGGTAGATCAGGATCAGAACGAAAATATAGAACTGGTTCCGGTAAAAGCAAGCGCGGGATACATGAATGGGTACGGCGATCCGGAATATGTACGGGAGCTACCCCGATTTTCATTACCCATGTTCAATCAAGGCACCTATCGCGCATTTGAGATAAAGGGAGATTCCATGTTACCTTTACCAACAGGCAGCATTATTATTGCGGAATATGTAGAAAACTGGTCCGATATTAAAGTCGGGCAAACTTATGTAATCGTTTCTAAATCAGATGGGATTGTCTACAAACGGATCGGACAAAAGTTCAAAGAAGATAAGGGTTTGCGACTGGTGTCGGATAATAAGTCCTATGAACCGTATTGGGTAGAATCTGCAGACGTTTTAGAAGTCTGGAAAGCAAAAGCATTTATCAGTATGGAACTGCCAGAACCAAATCCAGAGCCTTCACTAGAAGCCTTAAGTTCTATGATGGCACAAATGCAGAAAACCATCAATGCCGTGGCAGATAAGAAATAGCAGCTTGCCGATTTAGTTTCCGATAAAGAAGAATGCAATAGCATCAGCATAATCTGCAATCATTTGGGTAAGGTGGTGAGCTAATACGTGCATAAGAATAGGGGTTTGATTAATAATTTTAATTATTTACATAAACCTATTGTTTTTGGCAGCGATCATCTATAAGCAATAGGCTAATGCACTTTGTATATCGGTAAACAGCATGTATTTTTCGGTTAAAATTCACCGGAATATCAACTGCGGTAACTTTTTCTATTTGTATCGGGTTCTATAGTGTCATTTTTATAAATAAGTCGTAATTTAAAGCAGTAATTCGAAAATTTGCAACGTTAAACTATGGCAGACATGACGTCTAAAGACGATAAATTTGAAGAGACAGGCCCAGTTGAATTACAAGACGAAATTCATCACGTCAACAACCCGGTGCTTGATCTCCCAAAAATCGAAAAAAAATATCTGGGTCTGGTAACAGGCTATACCAAAGAAGGACATTCCTTTTATTTTACAGATGGGAAGGCGAAAGTAGAGGTCAAGATTTTCTCTGACGAAATAATACGGGTGCGTTTAGCTCCGGAAGGTGTTTTCTTAGCTGATTTTTCATATGCGATAGACACGACCTCCTATGGCCCAACTTCGTATGCAATAGAAGATCATCCCGAAGCTTATCAAATCACCACGGCTAGAACTTGCTGTATTATCCGAAAGGCTGATTTCCATATCTCTTTTGGAGATGCAGATGGTAAGATCATCAACCAAGATGCCAAGGCAATGCACTGGGAAGAAAACGTAGATTTTGGAGGATACTATGTGTATTGTACTAAATCAGCGGAGCAAGACGAAGTGTTTTTTGGTCTGGGCGATAAGGCTTCCAATCTCAATCTACGCGGCCATCGCGTTAAAAACTGGAATTCTGACACCTATTCCTATGCATTTAATCAAGACCCACTTTATAAAACAATACCCTTTTATCTGGGCGTAACCGCTGGGCAGTCTTACGGTATCTTCTTCGACAATACATTTAAAACCTATTTCGATTTCGCGGCCGAACAAGCCGATCAGACCAGTTTTTGGTCAGAAGGTGGGGAGCTACAATACTATTATATTCAAGGTCCGCAGATGATGGATGTGGTGCGCCGATACCATCAATTAACCGGAACGCATTATCTACCTCCGCTGTGGGCAATAGGATACCACCAATGCCGTTGGAGTTATTATCCGGAGAAGATGGTGCGCGATGTGGCGACAGAGTTCCGTAAAAGGCAGATTCCATGTGATGCCATTTACCTGGATATCGACTATATGGATGGGTATCGCTGTTTCACTTGGAATACAAAGTATTTTCCTGATCCACGTAAGATGATTGCCGATTTAGCGGCCGACGGATTTAAAACGGTAGTCATGATAGATCCCGGGATTAAGGTGGATGAAAATTATTGGGTCTTTCAGGAAGGGCAGGCTAATAATTATTTCTGTCGTCGAGGAGATGATTATTTTATGGAAGGTTTTGTGTGGCCTGGTCGCTGCCAGTTTCCAGATTATACAAACCCGGAAGTGCGTGAATGGTGGGGCGGTCTCTACAAAGGTCTGGTAGAAGATGGTGTTGCAGGCTTCTGGAATGATATGAACGAACCTGCCGTCTTTGGCAGGGGAACTTTTCCGGATGATGTGCGGCATCAGTTCGATGGTCATCGTGGATCACACCGTAAGGCACACAATATTTACGGAATGCAGATGGTGCGTGCTACCTACGATGGGTTGAAAAAGCTCTATCGCAACAAAAGACCATTCACGATTACTCGCGCGGCTTATTCTGGCGTGCAGCGCTATTCATCGGTCTGGACGGGAGATAATATTGCGACTTGGGAACATCTGCGAATCGGTTTGTTGCAGTTGCAACGGCTTTCCGTATCTGGACTTTCATTCTGCGGAACAGATATCGGTGGTTTTACAGGTAATCCAGACGGAGAATTATATACTCGATGGATGCAGTTCGGGGTATTTTCACCCTTTATGCGCGTCCATTCAGCCGGAGATACGCGTGATCGCGAGCCATGGAGTTTCGGTCCGGAATGGGAAGCTATCTGTAAGAAATTCATTGAACTCCGCTATCAACTATTACCCTATATATACACTGCCTTTTGGCAACAGCACAAATATGGCGATCCGATCTTGCGTCCGATTGCGATGCTTGAGCAGCACATTCCTAAAAATTTGCGCCGAGAAGAAGAGTTTACATTCGGAGATCATATCTTGGTTTCTCCTGTACTCAATCCAGGACAAAATAACAAAACAGTATATCTACCGGCTGGCAAATGGTATTATTATTTTGACAATACCGCTTTTGAAGGTGGTGAAGAACATCAGATTGATACGCCGTTAGATGAAATGCCAATCTTTGTTCGTGGAGGCAGCATTATTCCGGAATATCCGGTAATGCAGTATACCTCGGAAATGAAAATACAAACGTTAACAATGCGTTTGTTCTTCGCGGAAGGCCGTTACGACTCGTATCTATACGACGATCAGGGCGACACATTCGGATACGAAAATAAGGAATATTCGTGGAAGCATTTTATAGTGGAAGGGTCATCGGACTCGCTGAAGATTTCTCAATTGGTCGAAGGCCATTACACCGCTTTTCACTCTCAATACAAAATTTACCTAATCGGCCTGCCATCAGAAATAGGGAGCATGAAAGTGGATGGCGTACAAGCGATAGTTGAAAAAGACGAGGATGGATCTTATGTGCTGATCGATCCTGGCTTTAAGAAAATAGTTTATCAGAAGTAGAACAAACACCACTTTAGGATGTTGATCAAAGTGTAGGAGGACTGTGCCAAAATGGCATCCTGCGAAAATATTTTACACTTATAAAATAATTTTATTGCAATATGGGAGAGCCTGTGGTGGCCTATACAATGTTCACCGACTATGATATTACATTGTTCCGATCCGGAAAACACTATAAACTATACGAAAAATTGGGTTCACGCACAGCGGAAGTGAATGGCGTAACCGGTGTATATTTTGCTGTGTGGGCTCCCAATGCAAATTATTTGTCTGTTATTGGAAATTTTAACGGCTGGAATTCATCGTCCCATGCTTTGTTTGTACGGTGGGACGAAAGTGGAATTTGGGAAGGCTTTATTCCTGGATTGGAAAATGGTACGACTTATAAATACCATATCGGTACAGCATCTGGCGAAGTGCTGGAAAAAGCAGATCCCTTTGCAATCCGTACAGAGCTCCCACCACGTACAGCATCTATTGTAGATACCACTTGGTATACTTGGAAAGATGCAGAGTGGATGGGACAACGATATGAAAGAAATGCCTTAGATCGCCCCAATTCAGTATATGAAATGCATGTAGGCTCGTGGATGCGCGATGCCAATGATCCGGATCGATTTCTAAATTATCGGGAAATTGCGGATCGTCTTGTGCCCTACATTCAGGAAATGGGCTTTACACACGTGGAGTTCATGCCCATTATGGAGCATCCGTTTTACCCCTCATGGGGTTACCAGATTACCAGCTACTTTGCCGCCTCCTCGCGGTACGGCACTCCGCAGGATTTGATGTACCTCATAGAAGAATTACATCAGGCGAATATCGGCGTGATTTTGGATTGGGTACCATCGCATTTTCCCGGAGATGCACATGGTTTGTACCGATTTGATGGTACACATCTTTTTGAGCATGCTGATCCTCGAAAAGGATATCATCCCGACTGGAAATCTTATATCTTCAACTACGGTAGAAATGAAATCAAGTCATTCCTGATTAGTAATGCTTTATTTTGGCTAGATCGATACCATGTGGACGGCCTGCGGGTAGACGCAGTAGCTTCCATGCTCTATCTGGACTATTCACGCAATCACGGAGAATGGGAAACTAATGAACACGGTGGAAATGAAAATCTAGAAGCAGTGGCCTTTCTGAAGGAGTTCAATGCTGCTGTATACACCCACTTTCCAGATGTGCAGACCATTGCAGAAGAATCCACTTCTTGGCCTGGTGTCAGCCGCCCGATTTATCAAGGTGGCTTGGGCTTCGGAATGAAGTGGATGATGGGATGGATGCACGACACCCTTAATTACTTCAAAGAAGATCCGATCAACCGAAAATATGTGCACGATAAACTGACGTTCGCTACCGTATATGGTTTTCATGAAAACTTTATGCTTCCTTTTTCGCACGATGAAGTGGTGTACGGCAAGAAATCTATGTTGTACAAAATGCCAGGTGATGATTGGCAGCGCATAGCCAATTTACGTGCCCTCTACTTGTATATGTTCACCTTTATGGGGACAAAATTACTGTTCATGGGGGGAGAATTTGGACAAACATCCGAATGGAACGTGGATCAGTCATTAGATTGGCATTTATTGGATTATACACCTCATCAAGGCATTAAAAAGCTGGTAGCTTCACTAAATAAACTTTACCGAAGTGAACCAGCTCTGTATGAAAAAGCATTTAGTCCAGAAGGTTTTGAGTGGATAGAAATGGGCGATCGGGAACAAAGTGTATTCGTCTATTGCCGTAGAGGTCACGATCGGGAGAATGATCTGTTGGTTGTCTTAAACTTAACCCCCGTGGTGAGAGAGCAATTCCGTGTTGGAGTACCTTGCGAAGGCATATGGCAACCTATTTTCAATTCAGATGACTCCGCATATTATGGTAGTGGCATCACAGCGAAAGAAGCTGTCTCCGAGAAAATTCATTGGATGCACCGAGACGATTCCATTGCCATCGATTTACCGCCATTGGCAGGTATCGTCTATAAGCAAGCAGCGGTTAAGAAGATTAAAAAGAAAAGTATAAAGAAGTAAAATGAAAGTTATCCATTTAAGTGTAGAGTGCTTTCCTGTGGCAAAAGTAGGAGGGCTGGCCGATGTGGTTGGGGCTCTTCCAAAATATCAGTGCAGCATGGGGATCGATGCATCTGTGGTGATGCCTTGGTTTGACCGACCTTTCCTCCAAAATCATGAAACCATTTCTGTTGGTAGCGGCTCGATAGAGCAAGGAGGAGAGCGGTTTGATTATGAGGTGCTCAAAGAACAGGGTGATAGCTTGGGTTTTCCTTTGTATTTTATTCATATTCCTGGGAAGCTAGATAGACCAGAAGTATATTGCTATCCTGATGAGGCAGAGCAATGGATTGCTTTCCAGCACGCATTTTTAGATTATCTGCATAATCAGGAGGTTCTACCAGACGTTGTCCACTGTCATGATCATCATGTTGGGCTCGTACCATTTTTACTGCAATATAGTACAGCATATAGTGAGCGGCTTTCTATTATTAAGACCGTTTTCACCGTTCACAACGGGCAGTATCAAGGTTGGATGACCTGGGATAAAGGTGCTTTGCTCCCTGCTTTTGACTCCTGGAAATGGGGTTTGTTGGATTGGGATGGACTGATTAATCCACTTGCAGCAGCCATCAAATGCTGCACAGCATACACTACCGTTTCTGAGGGCTACTTACTGGAGTTATATGCGGAAGCTAATGGTTTACAAAATCTCTTTAAAATGGAGTCTGGCAAAGCAGAGGGTATTGTCAACGGTATTGATGAAGCTTTTTGGAATCCAGAAACCGATCCAAGTATAGAAAAAAACTATACGGTAAGTACCGTACGTTCTGGTAAGAACACCAATAAAAAATCGTTGGGAAAAGCGTACGGAATGGATTTCTCCAAACCCTTAATCGCATTTGTAGGACGTTTTGCAAGTGAAAAAGGGGCAGATCTGCTACCGGAAATTATTGATGAAATATTTGCAAACACGAATGAGGAATTTTGTGTTTTTATATTAGGATCTGGTGATGAAGAAATTAGTCAACAACTGGAAGCTCGCAAAGCGCGTTATGAAGGACGTTTGGCTACCTTCTTCGGTTATAATGAGGAGTTAGCTCATCGGGTGTATGCGTCGGCAGATCTACTGCTCATGCCATCCCGAGTAGAGCCTTGCGGATTGAACCAGCTTTATGCCATGAAATATGGTACGATACCTATTGTACGTGGTATCGGAGGCTTGCGCGATACCGTGTTGGATGTAGAAAATGAAGGCGGGTATGGCTTCGTATTTGAAGAACCTGATGCTGTTGACGCTGCCGCCGCTGTTATCCGTGCACTGCATATGATTACCGATAAAAAAAGGGTGGATCAGATTCGCAAAAGAATGATGAAATTAGATTACTCCTGGGAGCAGTCAGCTATTAAATATGAAAAATTATACAACCGTTTAGTTGAACAAATATTATGATGCATAAAGTAGTTTCCATCGTGTTAGGTGGAGGTCGTGGTACGCGCCTCTATCCATTGACAGATCAACGTTCTAAACCAGCGGTTCCGATAGCTGGAAAATATCGCCTGGTCGATATCCCTATTTCCAATTGCTTAAGTTCGGGCTACAACAAAATTTTTGTATTAACGCAATACAATTCAGCATCCCTCAACAAGCATATTAAGAATACCTTCAATTTCAGCGTATTTAGTACCGGTTTTGTAGATATCCTTGCTGCGGAACAAACAAATGAAGGAGATCGTTGGTTTGAAGGAACAGCTGATGCCGTACGACGTACTCAAAAAAATCTGATTGGTGTTGATTATGATTATATTCTGGTGCTATCAGGAGATCAATTATACCAAATGGACTATTCCAAATTGATCGACTTCCACGTAGAATCGGAAGCCGAAATCACCTTGGCTACTATTCCAGTGACAGCCAACGACGCGACTGGTTTTGGCATCTTGAAAGCTAATGAGAAAAATGAAATTGAATCTTTCATTGAAAAGCCAACTAGCGATCTTTTAGTCGACTGGAATTCTGACGTTCCAGAACACCTGGAGAAAGAAGGTCGTAAATACCTGGCTTCTATGGGTATATATGTTTTCTCGAAAGGAGTTTTGAAGCAGTTGTTGGAGGAAAACCCGGGGATGGATTTCGGCAAGCACATCATTCCGGATGCCATCGGTGTAAATCGTGTCATGAGCTACCAGTTCGAAGATTATTGGACAGATATTGGAACGATCAGCTCATTCTTCGAGGCGAATATTGGTTTGACCGACGATATCCCGAAATTCAACCTGTTTGACAATCCTGTATTCACGCGAGCACGTATGCTTCCCCCTTCTAAGTTTGGCGGAACGACGGTAGATAATAGCATTGTAGCTGATGGCTGTATTGTGCATGCAGACAAGATCAGCCGCTCCGTAATCGGTATTCGTTCTCGAATCGGGATTGGTACGGTGATCCGAAGTACTTATATGATGGGAGCAGATTATTACGAGAAATTAGATGATCTGATTGAACTTTATCATACACAGGAGCCGCCTCCAATAGGCGTCGGTGAACGTTGTTATATAGAAAATGCGATCCTCGATAAAAACTGTCGGATTGGCAACGATGTACGCATAAAAGGTGGCGGTAAGCTAGCCGATGGTGATTTTGATAAATATTCCATTGTAGATGGAATCGTCATCATCAAAAAAGGCGTTATTATTGAAAATGGATTTACCATCGGATAGAGCGCTTTATTTCCCCGTTGGCCGAATGTGGTCAATGGGGAAATACTTAAAAGGCATATTCTAAACACATTAGATTACCCGAAAGTGCGCTAATGCATTCCATATGCCATCCTCATCCACGTGATCAGTGACGTAATCGGCGCTTTCCTTCACAGCAGTGTTGGCATTTCCCATAGCTACACCTAGACCGGCATATTTCAACATTTCAATATCATTCCCACCATCTCCGAAAGCCATGGTTTCGGACACATCAAATCCAAAATACTGGCAGAATTTTTCAATCCCTATCTTTTTGCTCTGCCCACTCGGGTTTACATCTGCAAAAGTGGCTATCCAGCGTGTCGCTACAGAATTAGGCATAACATTAGCCATGAATTCATCCTCCAGCTCCGGATGTATGAAAACGTTTACCTGTAGAATACTGCCGGTATCCAATGTCTCAAAATTTACTAGCGGTGGGGTTGGTAGATTGACTTTCTCGTACATTCCATCGATTTCAGGAGTAATATGATGTATAGTTACCTCCTTTTCAGACATAAGAGAGAAGCTGATCGGCGTTTCTTTGCTGTAGGCAATAAGCCGTTCGATATCGGTAGGATCCATCGTAGCACGGTGCAAAATAGCACCATCTTCGGATACACAATATCCACCATTAAAGGTGCTGTATCCATTAAATCCCAAGTGTTGAATATGATCCAGGTTATTGATCGATCTGCCTGTAGAGAGAATCACTTTGATCCCTTTTTCTTTTAGTTGCTGGATAGCATCTAGCGTAGACTGCGGAACCGTATGTGTATTAAAACTGATCAAGGTACCGTCTACATCAAAAAAAACTGCTTTTATAGTAGGAAACTGCATGTACAAACATAGAATTTATTGCGGTGATATCCTACGCGTTCGTCTACTGAGGCCTTATAATTAATTAGTAACTTTGCCATGTATGAAATTCATAGACAAGTCGGACGTTTTACAACTGTTGAAAAAATATATCGGATCAACGGAATTAGTCAAAGCTACTCTGGGAAGCTATAAAGGAGAAGAGGCAGATCTGAAAAATATTTATCTGAAACCGGTACGCATAAAAAACACCTATCAGTTATCTTTCACCTACCGGTATGCCCGAAGAGACACCGTTAAAAACTATGATTTACTTCTGGCTGAAGAGATGGTAATTTCTTTCTGTGAAGCCGAAGACTTTCATTCTGTTAGCTTATTTCTACAGCAAGAAAATATCTTCTTCCAGCTACATCCTAAGAAAGGCTGGAGTTATCGTCAAGAACCAGTGGCAAACTGCTGTGTGCCCAATCTGGAACATAACAAACAAAAAGAGCGTAAGATTACGGACACCAAAAGCCCGTACTTACATGAATTACGACTGACAGATGCCGATGGTAAGGTATACAAGAATGCGCAGGATAAATGGAAACAGATTAATCATTATATCGAAATCTTAAGCAGCACTTTGGCCGAATTGCCCCAGAAGGATGGGTTACGTATTGTCGATATGGGAGCGGGAAAAGGTTACCTGACCTTTGCTTTGCATGATTACCTGAGCCAGCAGTCCAATAAAATGGTAGAAACAGTAGGTGTGGAGTTTAGAAAGGATTTAGTAGATCTTTGTAATGCTATCGCGTCGAAGGCAGCATTATCCGGTTTGCGATTTGTAGAAGGTACGATCGAAGCTTATCAACCCGCTGTACCGATGGATGTGCTGATTGCACTACATGCCTGTGATACAGCCACTGATGATGCCATTTTTAAAGGTATTCAGCATCAGGCCGATTTGATCGTCGTAGCACCTTGTTGCCACAAACAGGTACGTCGTGAATTGGAGCATCATAAAGCTAAAAATGAGCTCAACTTTATGACGCGGCATGGTATCTTTATGGAGCGACATGCAGAAATGCTAACGGATAGCATCCGGGCACTTTTATTAGAGTACTACGGCTACCAAACGAAGGTGGTTGAATTTGTATCGGATGCACACACGCCAAAAAATGTGCTTATCATTGGACTGCGCAAAAAGATTAATCCAGAAAGACAGAAAGAAATCCAGACCAAATTAAATAGCATGAAAATGTACTTTGGTCTCGAATCTCACTACCTAGAACGTTTACTTAAAGAAGCGGCCCTTTTGGATGATTAGAAGCTTGCACTAAGGCCTCCATAGTAGTTTCTTGTTGGTGCTGGATTGAAATATCTTCCGCCGAAGGCATTAATATCATTACCCAGGCTGTAAACCTGATTCAGCAGGTTATCTCCACCAACAAATACCTGTATTTGCCAATCCGCACGGATAGGAATTTGCCAATGTGCTTTAGCTTGTAACAAATTGTATCCATCTGCAAATGCGGTATTCGCATCATTTAACGGGATAGAAGAGGTGTGGTTATGCATCAAATAGATTCCCGTGCGGTAAGGTAATTGTACATGAAGTGTATTGACCGACATCCAAGTTGGGATGGAGGTAACCTTATTGCCACTATGATCTACATTCTGCCCACCTTCTAGCACGGTATAAGCTCGGAATTTATAATCCTGATATGTGAGCGCAGCAGATACATTTAGCCCTCGGATAAAGCCTGTCGGGCGGGGTGTGATGATTTGCCCCATCAATAAGAGCTCCAGGCCACGCTGATTGATGCTGCCTGCATTGACAAAAAAATCTGCACCATTCTCCCGCAATTGACGCACAATTCCCTCTTCTAAGTTGTATCGGTAAGCGCTGAGATCCAATAGCCATCGTCTGTTCTTTGTTTCTCCACGAACGCCGATTTCGTAATTATAACCTCCTTCTGGCTGTAGATCCACATTGATCCTATTATCTGACGAACGTACCTCTGCTATAGTTGGCGGAGAATAACCTTTTGATAAAGACGTACGTAAGGCGAGTTGAGGGGTCAATAAGTAGGAGAGTGCCAACCTCGGCATCCAGGTTGCACCAAAATTGATGTCGCCACGGTTATTGGCAATTTCTGGGTACAATTGCGTAAAACGAATGTCATTGTAATTCAATCCGATAGACGCTTCAGCAGTCAATTTCTCCCGGAAAGTAGCTGCAGCCCGATAAAAATAGAAATGCTGGCCATTTCTCAGGTTGTCGAAGCTTTGGGGATCACCTTTTACACCACCGAGATTATCAAAGTTCTCGATTTCATACCAGCCAGCTTGTGCTTCCATACCTAACTGCATTTGCCAACTGACCCATTCATTCTGCTGTGGTGTGTAAGAAAAATAAGTACGAAATCCTGCATTTTTCTCATCCCGATGTTCATAGTTCGTGATGAAGGGATTTTTGAAATCGGTGAAGCTACCAAATACGCTGGCGCTGTGCATCCATCGATCATTGAACTTGTATTCATGCACAAGTCCAGATATCAACGTTTTGTTGTAGATGGTAGCCTGTTGGTCTTCAGCCCCCGGCATAGTGGAGGTAGCAGGTCTTGCCTGCCGTGGATTCTCCTCGAATTGCGCTTGTGTGAGTCCACCCGGCGTATTGTAGGATAGATCAGAATAAATCGCCAATAGCTTCAGCCTCGCTTTAGGGTTGTATTGCCATTGATGTGCTGTTTGTAAATACATGCGCTTTGCACCGGTGTGATCTCGGTATCCGTCGGATCGCATGAAGGCTTGGTCGAATGAGAATTGATAATTATCGCCCACTTGCTGACGATGACTCAACTGTTGGTTGAAGGTGCCGAAAGATCCGCCAGAAAGTAATACTTGCGTTGTGGGATCAAAAGTATCTAATCCATAGGGTGTTATCCGAACAACGCCTCCGGAGTTAGGGCCGAATAGCGAGCCATCAGGACCTTTAATAATGGTAATTTGTTGTAATCCGACGGGATCTAAACTATTCAGATAACTATTGCCTCCGGCATCTGTCAACGGAATTTCGTCCAAATAAATCTTCGTATTTCGTACACCAAATGGTGAGCGAAGCATACTTCCGCGAAGCGCCAAACGATAGCTACCTGGCGAGCGTTCTTCCATGCGTACCCCCGGTGTGGTGTTGATGGCCGGTAAGATCGTGCCGGGCATTTGCGCAGTAAGCAGATCCCGTGTGATCACTTTGGCGGAAGACGTATGTGCTAAGAAAGGTTGACTACTAAAATAGGAACGTATGCTAACCGGAGCAATCTGCTGTAACGTAGTATCTCGCTCCGTTTGAGCAAACAACGGATTTGCAAAGCAACAAGTTAAAGCAAAAAGCCCAAAGGGTACTATCGAATAATGCATAAGCCTAATAGAGTAGTTAGTGATATTTAGTAGTTAAAAAGCTTCATTCAACCCCAGGAAAAATCCGCGCTGTCCGAACCTTCCAAAGGCGTAATCAATACACAAATTGGTGCGTGTCGTTTTATTGAACAATACCCGCAAACCAGTACCTCCGGCCGGTTGCCAATAACGGAATAATTTGGTTCCCATCTGATCGTTGGCTGTCTGCACATTGGCAAATACGACTCCGCTTAAAAATCTATTGGATAAAATAGGGAACCGATATTCCAGTTCGGAATAATAAAAGGAAAGTCCTTTAAAATATCCTAAGGTATAGCCACGTCCGCTTCGTGCATAGGCATCTTTACCTGTTCCTGGTAAGTCCAGATAAGGGAGAAATTCCTTTCCTAGTTTAAACGATCCTAAGCTCCAAAAAGCCAATACATGATTTGTTTCCTGCTTAGAAAGGTTCCAATATTTGCGGAAGTCCGTGACCAACTGATAGGCACTTTGCTGACTACCCATCCATCTCTGGTTCGATCGCAGGACCATATCGGCATAGATTCCTTTGTAGGCATTGTTAGGATTGTCACGTGTCATATACTGAAAATTCAGCATGATCCCGTTATTGTTGTTTCGCTCCTCGTCAAAATTATTCCAGTCGCTGTAAATCCTGTTGGGAGATATACCCGAGTCATTATTTACCGAAATGCCACGCTTTAATTCAAAAAACACACCAGCGCCGACAAACATGCCCGGTAAGAGTTTCTTGTACAAACGCTCGCTGAAATTATATACATTGTAATTGTAAGTGAAGCGATTCCGCTCGGGGTTATTCAAAAGCAATTCATCTGGTGTAGGATTAGCCAGCGGCCTGCCGATGCCCAAACCATAGTCCAAGCCGACCATGCGGGCAATATTAATATTACCTTTTAAATTCCATTTGTTTTCTCTTGTATACACATCATGGTTGAAATATCCGACGATAATTCCGCGCGTGGTATAGGATAATGCGGTAGCAAAAGTGGACATGGTCGTATTCTCCCGATCTCCAAATACATGACCACCCACCACTTTCAATCCGATTTGCGCACCAATACTGGGGTTGTAATTGACGTTAGGTAGATAGGCAATCCCAGATCGGCGTTTGGGTACATCCGTAGTTTCTTTAGGAGGAAATATGCTCCTATATGCATCTACGATATCGTAAGCATCCTGATCTCCCCGGATGGTATCTGTTCGACTGATTGTGTATACCGTATCACGAGTAGTGGATAGACTGTCGGATTGAGCATGTGTATACACAGAAAGTAGCAAAAAGACAGCTAAAAAGCAAAATCGATAGAACATGGATACTAAAAAAACAATTTAAAATTTTTCAAACATGCCCAAAAATCCCGTCAGGCCGCCGGTGTGTACTATTAATAGGTGATCGTCTGGTGCGAAGTAATCCTGTTGAACGAGATCCAGCAACGCGTAAAATGCCTTTCCGGTATATGTGGGTTCGATCATCATGCCAGTTCGTTGTACAAAGTCTTTCACGAAAGCCAATAATTCGGGGGTGTATTTAGCATATCCTCCAAAATGGTAATCCGTATGAAATGTGATTTTTTCGGGATCTATCCCTAGTGTTTGCACATCGTTTTTCAAAAAATCGCCTCCTTTTAATACGGGCACACTGTGTACGCGTGTTGCCAGGTTCTTTTGAAGCACTCCGGCTGCCAAGCCGGCGACAGTAGTGCCGGTACCACTTGCTACAAAAATATGATCATATTTCTGTGGTAATTCTTGCACGATCTCTGCACACCCCTGTAAGGCACTGCTACTAAATCCACCTTCTCCGATATATACAGCATCCCGCACATGAAAGTTTTCATTGAAAAGCTTTTTTTTATCGCGATAGCTCGTGCGATCGACGAATTGCAGCTCCATTCCGTATAATCTACACATGGCCAACACAGGATTCTGCACTGGTTCTCCACGAACAAAACCATGCGTTTTGAAGCCAAATTTGGCACCAGCACAGGCCGTGGCCAGAAGGTGATTAGACCAAGCACCACCAAATGTAACTAAGGTACTTTTTCGCCCTTCATGAGCTTGGGTAAGTATATATTTTAATTTTCTCCATTTATTTCCGGAGATAAAAGGATGGATCAAGTCGTCACGCTTTACAGAAACATGTACCTTATGGTCACGAAGAATGGGTAAATCAAGTACCTCCACTGGGCTGCTGAAACGGAAATCCAAAGACATCATTCAAAGGTACTATTTCTTTCAACATCCTTCATATTTTCAAAAAATAGGTACTTTTGCAGAATGGTTGATCACTTAGAGGAAGAACACGACGAGCAGGAGCTTTTTGAGCACATCAGAATTGTCACAGACAAAAAACAAAGCCCATTGCGGGTAGACAAATTTTTGATGAATCGCGTGGAGAACACGTCTCGTAATCGTATCCAGAATGCGATCGATGCTGGTTCAGTCCGTGTAAATGATAATTTGGTGAAATCCAACTATAAGGTGAAGCCGCTGGATGTCGTCACCGTGGTTTTCCCAGACCCGCCGCGTGATACCGAAGTATATCCAGAAAATATTCCTTTAGATATCATTTTTGAGGATGATGATGTGCTTTTGGTCAATAAAACACCCGGCATGGTGGTGCATCCTGGATTTAATAATTATACCGGTACCTTAGTCAATGCATTGACCTATCATCTAAATCAATTGCCGACTATGCCTGGCAATACGGGAAGACCGGGCTTGGTACATCGCATTGATAAGGATACTTCTGGATTATTAGTGATTGCTAAAAATGAGTGGGCTATGACCTGTTTGGCTAAGCAATTTTACGAGCACAGTATTGCTCGTAAATATGTTGCCTTAGTGTGGGGAGATATTGAAGAAGATGGCACGATCACGGGTTATATTGGCCGTGAGTTGAAAGATCGTCGCATTATGACGATGTACGATGATCCAGAAAAAGGAAAATGGTCTGTCACCCACTACAAAGTATTGGAGCGACTGGGCTATGTTACCTTAATCGAGTGCGAGCTCGAAACAGGGCGTACCCATCAGATTAGGACACACCTGAAATCTATTGGTCATCCGCTCTTCAATGACGCTGCATATGGTGGCGCCAGTATCCGCAAGGGAACTGTTTTTGCAAAATATAGGCAATTTGTCGACAACTGCTTTTCGCTATTACCACGGCAGGCACTACATGCCCGAAGTTTAGGATTTGAACACCCAACTTCCAAACAAAATGTTGCTTTCGAAGTTCCATTACCAGCAGATTTTCAAGCTGCATTGGATAAGTGGCGTGCGTACGCTACCTTGAAAGACTAATCATTCCTTCTTACTAAAAAACTTATGCCCATACACTATATTAATACTAATGGTAGTCTGGTCGCAGAAAATAGCCCGATAATATCGATAGAAAATCGGGCTTTTCGTTATGGAGATGGGGTTTTTGAAACCATGCTCTGGCGAGATGGCGATATTCGATTCCTGGCGCAACACATAAATCGGTTGCAGGAATCATTACAGATGTTGCACATCGAAGATCACGTGTTGTACGATGCTTATTTTATCCGCTCTAAAGCGGAAGAACTTATTCGTAAAAATAATTTGATGGGCAAAGATGTTCGTATCCGGCTCATTGTGTACCGTGCCGGCGACGGTCTGTACGCGCCGCTCACCAATAGATCTGCCTATACATTGCAAGCCGATCTATTGCCCGTACCGACGAAAGATAAGAAGGTCGGACTGATTGTTGGCCTGTATTCCGAATATAAAAAGTCCTTCAGTGAATTGTCCAAATTGAAATCATTGAACGCCTTGGTCTATGTAACTGCTGGTTTGTTTAAGACCAAGTTTGGCTACGATGACGTACTCTTGCTCAATCAGGAAGGATATTTGTGCGAATCGCTAACCTCCAACATTTTTGTTTATTACGATAAGACCTTGTATACGCCGGCTATCAGCGAAGGCTGTGTACAGGGGGTGATGCGGCAAGTCGTCATGGATATGGCGGCAGAAGAAGGTATTCCCGTGGTGGAGGCGCAGATCAGTCCGGATATTATGAAAGAAGCGGATGAGATATTTTGTACGAATGCGGTGCAGGGTATTCAGTGGGTGATGGGTTATAAGCAAAAGCGTTATTTTAACATGATCGCCCGCGTGTTGCAGGATAAGCTGAAAAACTTCACCTATGACATTCCTTCTTAAACCCATATTGTTAACAGGATATTAAGCCTGTGTTATGGCTTTTATCAAAATAGCATGGTATGCAAATAGCTCGATCAGAATTCGTTAAATTGCTCATAAAAATCACTTTATGAAGATACTGTATGCTGTACAGGGAACGGGCAATGGCCACTTGTGTCGTGCCATGGATATTATACCATGTCTTCAGCAGCATGGCGAAGTCGATGTGTTGGTCAGCGGAATTCAAGCAGATATTGTGCTGCCTTTTGAGGTCAAGTACAAACTGCATGGCCTTAGTTTTATTTTTGGGAAGCATGGTGGTGTAGATCTCTGGCGCACGTTTATGAGTTCGACAGTTCGAAAATTCTCTAAGGAAATCACTAGCCTTCCAGTCGATCAATATGATTTGGTGATTAATGATTTTGAGCCGATTTCCGCTTGGGCCTGTCATCTTAAAGATATCCCGTGCATTGGCCTAAGTCATCAGATTGGCGCGTTGGATCCACTTAGTCCAAAGCCCGAGGAATCGGATACATTAGGCAAGTTCATCATGAAAAACTACGCGCCAGCATCGATCTCCTATGGTTTTCATTTCAAATCTTATTCAGAGCGGATTTATACACCTGTCATTCGTCAGTCGGTCAGAGAATTGGATGTAGCAGATCGTGGCCATTACACCGTGTATTTGCCTTCGTACGATGACGGACATTTACTCAAACACTTATCTCGATTTGAAGATGTTCAATGGGAGGTGTTTTCTAAGCACAACAAACAGCCATTTGCTCTCAAAAATGTACGCATCAATCCCATCAATAGTGACGCTTTTATAAAAAGTATGGCGCATTCTGCCGGCGTATTGTGTGGTGCCGGTTTTGAGACTCCGGCAGAAGCCTTATATTTGGGCAAGAAATTATTGGTCATCCCGATGAAAAACCAGTATGAGCAGCATCTCAATGCCGCATCATTACAAGAAATGGGCGTACCGGTTATCAAAAGTTTAAAAAGAAAATACGAATACGATATGGAGTCGTGGTTGTACAGTAAGTCGAAGGTACGTGTAGATTATCCAGACAATACTGCACAAATCATTGCACAAATCGTTGAAAAACACAAATAATACATGAAAATAATAGCTGGAGCAAGCTTACTATGTCTATTCGCGCTAAATTCTTCTGCGCAGAAATTACAATCGGGTGCCGATTCTTTGTCCTATGCCTTAGGGCAGGATATTGCCCGTTCTATCAAATCTATTGGTGTACCCATCAATGCAACCATTGTGAGCGAATCGCTGACAAAAGCATTGCAGGGAGAAGAAGGCTTATTCGGAGAACAGGAAGTGCAGCAGATCATTCGCCAGCAACTAATGGCTGCTCAGGAAGCCAAAGCTGCTGTGTTCAAAGAAAAAAGTAATCGTTTTTTTGAGGACAATAAAAAGAACGATGGCGTCGTCGTAGATTCTTCCGGCATACAATACCTCGTATTGCAGCCAGGTACTGGTGAACAACCAACAAAAGAGGACGAAGTGACTGTGCATTATATTGGTAAGCTGATCGACGGAAGTACTTTTGACAACTCGTATGATCGGGGAGAGCCGATTACCTTCGGATTAGATGGGGTAATCCCAGGCTGGCAAATTGCATTACCTTTGATGAAAAAGGGTGCCAAATATCGTTTCTTTATTCCTTACGATTTGGCCTATGGAGAGCGTGGCTCCGGTGCCATACCGCCATTCAGTACATTGATTTTTGATATCGAATTATTGAATATTACGCCGAAGGAAAGCTAAGCATGCAGTACAACAAGATAGGGAATACAGATATGATCGCTTCGGCAGTTGGTTTGGGTGGCATGTCTTTGACGGGTGGTGCAACCAAGACCAATGTGGAGATTGTACAACGCGCTTTTGATGGTGGGATTACCTATTTTGACACCGCTGATCTATATGAAAAAGGTCTGAATGAAACCTTATTTGGGCAGGCTTTATCGGGTTTTAGACAAAGGGTAGTATTGGCGACCAAAGTGGGAAACAAATGGCGTCCGGATGGCGAAGGCTGGGACTGGAAACCAAGTAAGGCACATATTCTTAAAGAGGTAGAGGCTTCGCTTACGAGATTAAAAACAGATTATATTGATCTTTATCAGCTCCATGGCGGCACAATAGATGATCCGTTCGAAGAAATTATAGAGGCGTTTGAATTGTTGATAAAACAAGGGAAAATTCGGTCTTATGGCTTCTCATCCATAAGACCAAATGTTTTTGAACGTTACGCAAAGTACGCATCCATCGTGAGTAATATGATGCCCTATAGCTTATTAGATAGAAGGCCGGAACCTTACTTCAAACAGTTGGAAAACGCGGGTATTGATGTAGCAGTACGCGGCGCTTTGGCGCAGGGTTTACTCATTAATAAACAGGCAAAGGAATATCTACAACAAACAGCAGGAGAGGTGTCATTAGCACAACGCCAAATAAACCGCCTGTCTGAAGAACTGGGACAATCGGCAACGACTATTGCATTGCGTTATGCGATTACACCATCTGCGGTAAAGCGATTAGTCATTGGAGTGCGTGCAATGAAGCAGTTGGATGATGTGTTGGATTCGGCAACAAAATTACAGCCATTGGATGTCGAATCGTTGGCTTTGTTAGAAAATGGTCTGCGTAAAGGCGCATACACAGAACATTTAAGCTAAGGTTTTACCTTAGCTTAAATGCATTAAAACAATCCGAATAATTCGGCTTCAATCTTTTGGATCACCATACCCAGATCTTCTGGCTTTTGTGCGAAATCCAAGTTATCCTTATCCAGGATCAATAGTTTTCCTTCTTTATAATTACCAATCCATTTTTCGTACTTGTCGTTAAGCTTGGAAAGGTAGTCCAAACGTATTCCAGACTCATAATCACGGCCACGCTTCTGTATATTATTGACCAATGTAGGTACAGATGCACGCAGGTAGATCAACAAATCTGGTGGCTGAATGTAATGGACGATGCTCTGAAAAATATTACTGTAGTTTTCAAAATCTCGGGCAGACATCAAACCCATGTCGAAAAGGTTCTCTGCAAATATATACGCATCTTCATAGATCGTACGATCTTGAATCATGTCGATATTTCTGTTTTGCAATTCTACAATGTGGCGAAATCGGCTATTTAGAAAGAAGATCTGTAGATTGAAAGCCCAACGCTTCATATCACTATAAAAGTCTTCCAAATATGGATTATTCTCCACCGCCTCAAACTGTGGTTCATACTTGAGGTGGCGTGCTAGTAATTCCGTTAGTGTGGTCTTTCCGGCACCGATATTTCCTACTACAGCTATATGCATCGTTATATTTTTTTCAATCCAATAATTTCACGTACCTCTTTAATCGTGCGGTCTGCACTGGCAGCAGCCTTTTCTGCGCCGAGTTGGATGACTTTGCTCAGGTAGGCCTCATCTGCAGAGATCTCTTCTATACGCGAGCGAACCGGCTCTGTCGCCAAAACCATATCTTCTGCCAATTGCTTCTTAAAATCACCGTAACGGATAGCGCAGTTGTTATACAAATCATCAAAGTGCGTATACGTATCTGCGCTGGATACGACTTTCATTAAATCAAAGAGATTCTGAATGGATTCTGGCTTAGCTTGGTTTGGTGTTGTTGGGCCTGAGTCTGACACCGCGCGCATCACTTTCTTACGAATTACTTCCGGGCTATCCGACAGGTATACACAGCTAGCATCGCCATTGGATTTACCCATTTTTCCTTGTCCATCCAGACCTGGTATTTTGACCAATTTGTCTGAGTAGCTAAAAGCGTAGGGTTCCTTAAAGTAATCCACTTCATATAAACGATTGAAGCGATTACCAAAAGTACGGGTCATCTCTAAATGCTGCTCCTGATCTTTTCCGACCGGAACTTTTGTAGCATGATGGATCAGGATATCACAAGCCATTAATACGGGGTAGGTAAGCAGTCCGGCATTCACATTATCCGGATTGGCTCTTACCTTATCTTTAAACGCAGTCGCACGCTCCAGTTCACCTAGATACGCATTCATATTCATGTAAAGATACAGCTCAGCTACCTGTGGCACGTCTGATTGTACGTAGATCGTAGATTTTTCCGGATCAATTCCGGCTGCTAAATATTCTACTACCACTTGACGTACAGTACGGCTCAAGTCACCTGGTGTAGGGTGTGTTGTCAAAGAATGTAAATCTGCAATGAAGAAGAAACAGTTGTATTCATCCTGCATTTTTACAAAATTGCTTAACGCCCCATAATAATTACCAAGGTGTAACTTCCCGGTACTTCTAATTCCACTAACTACTGTTTCCATAATTACAGCGAAATTACGAAAAAATAGGAGCTTCTGAAAGGCTAAAAATCAAACTTGATACGTGCGCGGATGCCCCAATTTGGTGCGTTGGGATGATCGAGATAAGACAATCGCTTCACAGCATCTACCCGTAAAATTTTAAAAATATTAGCGACACCTACGCTGGCCTCCATATAAGGAGATCCTTCGAAGGTATACGAAGATACCACACCATCCGAATTGCGCTGCCATTCGTATACCTGATTGGAGATATCGGGATTGTTGCTATCCCGTAGGCCGCCGTAGATACCTTTAAAGCTAAATACTTCGCGAAGCTTGAGTTTCTTTAACAATGGAATTTTGTTGAACAAAAATCCATTCATATAATATTGCACCTGCAATGCGGCATGATGATCAGATACAAACTCCATAAAGTTCATGAGATTGTACGAGCTAAGCTGGTAGGCGTAGGTCTGATTGGCACGATGTATTGTCAACAACGGATAAGGAATGTTATTTCCAAGAATATACGTACCATCGATATTCACATCTGCATAACCCAACTGAGAGAGATATACACGCTTGAATGCACCTGCGGTGAAGTTATGATAATTGTATTCTCCGTTTAATACATTTTTTAGCCCTGCAGTATAATTCAGATTGAATATTGGAAATTCGTTTACGATCGGCGTACGGTAGTTTTTACCTTGGTAAAACTGCTCGTTTGGTGCCCAGCGCACGCCAACATGTACTTCTGTGGTGTTGAGTTCCGAAATGTTACGCGTGGTGCCATCCGGCTGGATCTGCCGATAAGCCAATACGCCTGCTGGCATCTGTTTCCAGACATTCAACCCAGATGTGAACGCAAAATTACCTTCCATCTCTAGTTTGTAATCCAAGCGATACTGCTCATTATATAAATAACTTAAATCCTCACCACGTTTGAAAGAGAGCAAGATATTATCCTCCTGAATAAAATCCAGGTTCTGGCCCGGGATCTTGGTGTCGTGCGATACCGAGGCGCGGATATAATGCTGTGGAAATTTATAGGGAGACTTCTTATTTAGGGCGTATGTACCACTTACAAAGTATTTCCATTGCTGATCTCTTGTACCGTAGGCACCAAATGCCTCCGCGTAAAAACGCTCACTTAATTGTTCTGTCGTGCGCCCGCCTAACCGCAAACGCAATCCCTCTACCGGATTATAAGAGTAGAAGGTATTCACCGGTCCGATTTCTACCGGCCCTGCTTGTTTATAACCGGCAAGGACAAGAGAAGAAATATCCATAATTCGTTTGAAAGATGACATATTTTGCAATCCTTCAATATTCTGGTATACCACCGCTTCATTAGCCGCCAAAGGTTCTGGACGAATGGCTGTCCAGTCTACCGGAGTTTGGTTTGCCGAGGGTGTATTCGTCGTATTTCTAGCTGTTTGATAAACACTATCTGCCCTAACCAGCCCACTCGTGTAATTGTCCAGCATGACTACACGTTTTCCACGTATGCCTTTACCTTTTCCAGTAAGGGAGAACTCAATATCCAGGTCACTCTTAGTTAGGTAATACTTATCCTGATTGTCTTTATCAAAGAACAACTCGACATCCAAGCCACGTACAAAATTAAGATTGATCTCTTTATTTACACTCATCACGGCATATTTCACGGCATATTTCCCATCCATCGTGACGTGTAGTTTACCTTTGAAGAGGAGGTTACTTTTGTTCCTAGGGAAAAAACTTAATTCTACCAACTCTTCCGTGCCATTTTTAATCGTATCCGTGATGTAGAAACGATAAAAGTTAGGCGCTGTATTCGCAATAGGGCTGAGAAACTGATTCGTCAGAATAGTGACGTTATTGTCATAAATCTCTACCTCATCGTACAGTCGTTTCAAATAATTGCTCAAGCCGGAATTATCTACAAAACGCGGATCAAAATCTGCCTGTTTTTGCGCTAGTACTTCTTGCGAAGTGGTTTTCGGATTTTTACGGTAATAGTTTTTAGTGTATTTTTCTTCCATAAAGGCAGGCAGTACATAGGAAGAATCATCCGTTCCTAAACTATCCTGCTGAAACAGAAATTGATAATTCTTGAAAATCTTACGGTTTTTGAATTTTTCGCTAAGGTTGCTCAGCCCTAATACAATCTTTTCATACTGGTTGTATTCTACATAATCCTGACCCGTTAATCGGTTCTCATCCCGGTGCGCTACCACCTGACGGATCAGCTCCACTGCTGGGTTATCTTTATTGGAGTACTTTAACTTGGGAGCTTTAACAGATACGGCTTCGATAGCATTTTGAGCGTACAGAAATATGTCTTCATATTGTTCATTTTCCTCACTCAAAGTTACCTCTCTTACATCGTATCCAACAGAACTTATAGATAGAGTACGTTGTGGTCCATTAATCTGTAAGGAGAATTCGCCTCGCTCATTGCTAGCCGTTCCATAGGAGCTTAAACCAACCACGTTGATACTGGCATATGGAATGGGCTCCAAAGTATACCCGTCTTTGACTTTTCCTTTAATAATGATGGTCTGTGCCGAGCCAGAAACTGCAAACAGTATAACCACCATAAGTGTTATTACTGATCTTAAATATGCGTTATTCATATGTATCGTACTACTATCTGACTTTTATGGTATAATATTCAGTCTGATAAGTAATGCAAAGGAACTGCAATTTTGGGAAATAATAAAGCAAGTTTTACACTTTGACCTTTTTATGATAAAGGGTCAGTAATCAGGTAGTGCATAGAGTAGTTCGGAGGATCTTTTTACACAAAAAAGCATCGCCAATGGATGACGATGCTTTGATAAAGTATCTAGTAATAAAGACCTTATTGGTTACCGTCGGTCGATTCCCAATCCAGTGTGCCTATCAAGGCATCTATATAGGCATATAGTTCGCTAAGCTCCTGGTTACCTCGCGCACCATAATCATCTATTTTCTTCATATCACCATCTTCATAGCTAATGGAAGATATTACCGAAGGAAGGTCGCTAATTTGCCGATTTCCGTAAGTATCTTCTAGACTGCTATAATTCATCTGCTCTAGTTTCTTAATCAATTTCATCCATTCTTTTTCTGGAAGATTGGTTTCGTACCGGCCCTTTAGGCCATTTGGTAGATGATCTACCGCTTCCAAGGTAGCGACACAATGCTTATCTATTTGTAAGGTATAAATAGGACAGGTGCCAAAACAAGGTGTTCTCGAAATAGTAATCAGGCTGATCTGGTCCAACTTTTTATTGCTGTTTGTTGAAGGTTTCATGCATGATCCCAATAGCACGCAAGAAACTAAAATAATTAGTGCGGAATTTTTCATAGTTGATGTTTAACTGAATCTTTCCAAAAACATTGCCAAAGCTTTTTTATTGTCTAAATCGTTGATGTCAAAGTGCTGTAAAAGCCATTATTTTCCTAAGTATTAAGATAATGTTAAGTATTTATTATGTAATCATCAATCAAATATTAACATATTATTAATTAACATATCACTTGATATTACCATAGTATTAAGTAATTATTTTCGGCACATATTTTAACATTAAATTGATCTTACGTTTAAATGTCATTGTTTCGAATTACTTTTTTTTTACTGCTAATAACTGTGTCTAACACGATGGCACAAGAGAAATCTTCTATAACAACGCAAGAAAAACCTTGGTATCAAGCGATCAATATGCGGGGATATGTGCAAGCTCGCTACAATCGTCTGTTGGAGACAAACCCTAATCTAGGCTGCGAGCAATGCGATGCCAGTTGGGGTGAGGGTGGAGGTTTTTTTTTACGTCGTGTGCGGCTCATTTTTTCTGGGCAGCTCAACGATCGAATTTATTTTTATATACAACCTGATTTCGCCAGTTCTGCACAGGGTGGTTTAAATTATGGCCAGTTAAGAGATGCCTATTTCGATCTAGGTTTGGATGCTAAAAATGAATTTCGGCTCCGTATTGGGCAGAGCAAGGTGCCGTACGGTTTCGAAAATATGCAATCCAGTCAGAATAGGCTTCCATTGGATCGTGCAGATGGTACAAATAGTGCACTCCGTAATGAACGCGACCTGGGTGTTTTCTTCTATTGGGCACCGCAGGAAAAGAGAAGACTTTTTGCAGAGCTGATTGCAAAAGGATTGAAGGGATCTGGAGATTATGGGGTTTTTGCGTTTGGCGTATATAACGGACAAACTGCTAATAATCCCGAGGGTAACAAAGGCATGCACGTAGTTTCCCGTTTTAGTTATCCAATGGAGTTGGGAGATCAGATCATCGAGCCAGGATTACAAGCGTACACGGGTCGTTTCATCATCTCTCAGAACCGGATCAGTGAAGGTATTTCTGTTGATGCCGATCGAGATTACCTGGATCAACGGGTTGCAGCATCGTTTGTGCTCTACCCACAACCGTTTGGTATACAGGCAGAGTATAACATTGGCCGTGGACCAGAATACAATGGATTACAACAGGCCATTGATACCAAGTCTTTAGCTGGTGGGTATGTGACGCTTTCTTATATGACACAGTTCAAAAATCAAATTTTTATACCATTTACTCGCCTACAGCAATATAAAGGAGGAAAAAAACATGAGCAAGATGCCCGAAGTTATGACGTGAAAGAATTAGAGCTTGGTGTAGAATGGCAACCATCCAGGTATTTTGAATTAGTAGCCATGTACACCATCTCTTCTAGACGCTATGAAGATCAGCAACTTCCAAACAACTTACAACGCGGAAACCTCTTACGATTGCAGGCACAGCTGAATTTTTAGCATCAGTATATTTTCATCATAGGCAAACGCTATGGGTAATCCTTTGTTATCACTATAGATAATAAATCTATCATGTAAACATTAATTGGAGATACTATGTCAGAAGAAAATAAAAAAGAAAACCCATCCGATCAGTTGCCATTTGATAACGAAGAGGTTCAAAATGATGCAGAAGTGACAGGCGAAACCTTAAAATACAACGAAGAACAGGATAGTTTCGAATTAGATGCTGATGCCGGGGGCGATGATACGGAATACGATCATCCACTACCTTACGATACGGCTGCGCCAGAAGGACAGGAAGACGGTTCGCTGTATGATGAAGCAAATCCCTATGCACAAAGTGAGTATCAGGATAGCCAAAGTGAATTGGACGGCAAACTGGAGGAATTGGATCGTATTGTAACGGATAGTGATATTCAAGTTGACGAATTGGACGAAAAACTGAGTGAACAGCCAGAAGACGCTTCAAATAATCTGGATGCAGAAGGGTATCCTAAAAAAGATGATGCCGACGGAGACGACAATCCGATTACCCATCAAAATCATTAAAAACAATTATTATCGTCAGGCAGTAAGTTATACTGCCTGATTTTGATGTCATCAGGTTAATGTTATTACACCCAAGTTATAACGCTACGCTTTAGAAATAAATTCCATTCAGCAGCCTTTTTAAATCTATAAATGGAGCGATATTTGCTCCATTGTCGGCAAACTGCCTTATCACAAAATAATGCTATTTTTAAAAAAAATATTAAAGAGCATTATAGTCTACTGCTGAAAAAAACTGTTTTAGAGAACCTACATGATTCTGATTGTTGACGATACCATTGAGAATATTTATTCGCTGGAGCGATTGCTTACAAGCAAAGGCTTTGATGTAGATTCTGCCAGTTCGGGTGAAGAAGCCTTGAAGAAGGTTTTGAAAATGGATTATGCCCTAATTATTTTGGATGTGCAGATGCCTGGAATGGATGGGTTCGAAGTAGCTCAATCATTAGCAGGCTTCAATAAAACTAAAGAAATCCCCATTATTTTTCTGTCTGCAGTAAATACTGATAAGAAGTTTATCGCACAAGGGTATGCTTCGGGCGGTATTGATTACGTCACAAAGCCCGTTGATCCTGATATTTTAATCCTAAAAGTAAAGACTTTTCATCGTTTGTATGAACAAACGCTTGCATTGAACCGTACAGAGAAAGCGCTCCGCCTGGAGATCGAGGAGCGCAAACGTACACAGTACATGTTAAAGGAGCGTGTGGATCATTTGCGTTCGATTCTTGAGTCCTTGCCACAGATCGCCTTTATGGCAGATGCTTCCGGAGAAATAGAATTCGTGAACAACAAGTGGTTCAACTATTCTGTCACCTCCAAATTATTTCCGGAAACACATCCTGAAGATCCCTATCTGATGGATGCCTGGCAGCCCCATTTACTTACAGCGACCCCATTCGAGTGCGAAACACGCATTCGGGAGTTAGGCTCCAACACTCATCGCTTTCACTTATTACGCATCATTCCAATCCAGGAAAATGAATCCGTAGTGAAGTGGGTCGGTACTTTTACAGACATCGATGATCGAAAACATATTGAAAAAAAGAAAGACGAATTTTTAAGTATTGCCAGTCATGAGCTGAAAACACCTCTGACGAGCATTAAGGCTTACGTTCAGCTTCTGGAGCGTATCCTGGAGCCACAGGATCAGCATAGTGCACACAACTACATACAGCGGGTACACACACAGCTCAACAAGCTGAATGGTCTTATTGTAGATTTATTAGACATCTCCAAAATGGAAAATGGTCGTTTAAAAATAAATAAAATACCGTTTCTGTTAGAGCCCATGATCAGCAATGTGGTCGACACGATCTACCAAACCTTAGCACCGGGAGAATTTTTAGTAGAACGTATTGGTGATCCTATTGATCACGAGCTAATTGGTGATGAAATTCGAGTCGAACAAGTATTGACAAATTATCTTACCAACGCCATCAAATATTCTCCAAACTCCGGACGGGTGGTGATCAAAACCGAAAAAACTGCTGATCATATAAAGGTCAGTGTGACAGATTTTGGCATTGGTATTCCTAAGCATAAGCACAAAAATATCTTCGATAAGTTTTACAGAGTTGAAGAATCTTCGGAACGCTTCCAAGGATTAGGAATCGGACTGTACATCTGCGCGGAAATTATTAACCAACACCAGGGAACTTACGGACTACATAGTGCTGTAGGAGAGGGTTCTACATTTTATTTTACCTTACCATCAAATTAATATTATGCCTAAAAAGATTATCCGAAATTTACAGATAGGTTTTGGAGTCTCATTTATCATTCTGGTTACCAGTTCCATTGCTTCATACATTAGCATATCAAATCTTATTGATAATAAAGCAAGCGTGGAGCACACATACCAAGTAATTAACGCTTCCAATAAGGTATGGACAGATTTACAAGATGCCGAAACCGGGCAACGAGGATATATTCTTACCAATGATGAGCGTTTTCTGGAACCATACAATCAAAGTATGGCTAGCCTACCATTTTCGATTAAAACATTACAAGACTTAATCGCGGACAATGATTCGCAAGTACAGAGGTCAGACACGTTACATAGACTGATCGATACGAGGCTGAGTATTTTAAAACGCTTAGTACGCACCAAACGGGATAATGAGACCATTACCATAGAGCAGTTGGACGAGGGGCGTCGCTTTATGAATAGTTGTCGAGCAGTAATAGACCGAATATTGGCAGCAGAAAACGACTTATTAGAGGTGCGTACGGCGAGTGTATATGCTGCTTCTGATAATACCACCTTCCTGATTATAGCGGCAGGATTAATCTCTCTTCTAATTACGTACTATTTTTATACACGTATCCAAAAAGAGTTAAAAGCGCGGGAACAGCTACAGCATGAGTTGGCTGAAGTTGACCGGGAGTTGCAAAGCAGATTGGCCAGTGTACAACAAATGGCCGATCAGATCGCACATGGTAATTATAGCGTAAAAATTGACGAGCAAAGGGATGATCTGCTAGGCAGTCTTTCGAAATCGTTAAATGAAATGAGTGCGGCGCTGCGTACATCGTTCGAGGCATTGAATAACAATGAATGGGAACAAAAAGGGATGACCCAGTTTCACGAAGTGCTAAGCGGCAATAAAGAAGATGTCGAGCTGGCGGTAGATGCATTGAAATATTTAATATCGTACAGCGGGCTGGTCAATGGAGCTTGTTATCTCTTTGAAGATGGTGATTTGGTTTTGAGAAGTACATATGGGCTAGAAAATGGTGTACCGAAAAAACTCAAATCAGGTGAAGGTATGGTCGGGCAGGTATTTGCAGACCGCCAGCCAAAGTTGGTAGAGGATATTGATCAGCAAGAGTATATGGTAAGCTTTGCGCATGGTAAGATAAAGTTACATGCTGTATTGTGGATGCCTATTATGTCGGATTCCAAGTGCCTGGGTGTAATCGAGTTCGGTGCTTTAAGTAGCTTTGAAAAAGTAAAATTGGATTTTTTTGCAGAGGCATGTTTTACGTTGGCCAATGCCTTACTGGCTGCAAAAAGTCGGAAACAGGTGCAAACCCTTTTGGAAGAAAGTCAGGCGCAAGCCGAAGAATTGCAAGTACAGCACAACGAGATGCAAAATCTCAACGTAGAGCTGGAGGCACAGACGCAAAAGCTACAAGCTTCGGAAGAAGAGTTAAGAGTGCAGCAAGAAGAGCTCCTGCAATCTAACCAGGAAATGGAGGAAAGATCCAAGTTACTGGAAGAGAAGAATCTATTGATCGCGGAGCGAAATGTAGAAATTCAACAAAAAGCGGAAGAGCTAACACTCAGCACCAAATACAAAACAGAGTTCTTAGCGAATATGTCGCACGAGCTGCGTACTCCGTTGAACTCCATTCTACTGCTTTCAAGAATGTTAGGTGAAAATGTAGATGGAAAAATGGATGATGATCACGCGGAATCAGCACGCGTTATTCACAGCTCAGGAACAAGTTTGCTAACGCTTATCGATGAGATCCTCGATCTTTCTAAAATCGAAGCCGGCAAGATGGAGTTAGAATATGAGGATGTTCGTATTGCCGATGTGGTGGATGATCTGCGAAGCATGTTCTCTCCAATTGTGGCAGAAAAAACACTGCAATTTGACATCAATGTAGCTTCCGATTTACCTGTTAGCATTGAAATAGATCGTCAGCGATTGGATCAGGTACTTCGTAACCTACTATCTAACGCGATTAAATTTACGGCTCAGGGAAGTATTACATTGACGATCAAGAGAGATCCGAATGTCTACCACCACATACTGTTCTCGATAAAAGATACCGGGATTGGAATTGCAGCCGATAAACAACACCTTATTTTTGAAGCCTTTCAGCAGGCGGATGGTTCCACCCAACGCAAATTTGGCGGAACTGGACTAGGCCTATCTATCAGTCGCGAGATAGCGCGGCTATTGGGTGGAGAGATCCAGTTGGAGAGCAAAGAACACAGCGGAAGTACTTTTACCTTGATCGTGCCGATAGATAGAAAAGTAGAAGAGGTAAAACCTGCAACAGAAGATTTGTTGAGCAGCATTTCTCAGGATGTAAAAGAGATTGAATCTCTAGTAAGTGATTCTTCCAATGCCTTTGCACTGCCCGATGTCCCTGCTGAAGTCGAAGATGATCGCGACAATATCCTAGCGGATGATAAAGTCATTTTGATTGTAGAGGATGATATACATTTTGCCAAAGCACTATTAAAATACACACACCAGGAAAACTACAAGGGAGTTGTTGCAGTTAGAGGCGATGTTGCTCTGGATTATGCCAAAACATATCAACCAAAAGCGATACTGCTAGACATACAGCTACCGATAAAAGATGGCTGGCAGGTGATGAGCGAGCTGAAAGGCCACGCAGCAACTAAACACATTCCGGTACATATCATGTCTTCACTGGAAGTGAAAAAGGAAAGTTTATTAAAAGGCGCGATTGACTTTATTCGTAAACCCCTATTGTCAGAACAAATCGGCGGTATGTTTAAGAAGATAGAGGAAGCATTAGAGCGCTATCCAAAGAAGGTACTCATTGTCGAAGAAAATCCAAAGCATGCGCAAGCATTGGCCTATTACCTGAGTAACTTCGACATTGTTTCAGAAATCAAGAACTCTGTAGAAGAAAGTGTCGACGCCTTAGCTTCCTCGGATGTTAATTGTGTGATATTGGATATGGGGGTGCCAGATCGTTCGGGTTATGAAACGCTCGAAGCGATCAAAACGAGAAAAGGTTTGGAAAACCTACCGATAATTATATTCACCGGCAAGAATCTGTCCCACGCTGAGGAGGCAAAGATTAAGCAATATGCCGATTCGATCGTATTGAAGACAGCCCATTCTTACCAACGTATATTGGACGAGGTAGGCCTGTTTCTACATTTGGTATCTGGGCACGATACACCAGATCAGGCCACTAGAAGACTTGGCTTAGGGGCATTAAATGAGGTGCTAAGAGACAAAAAGGTGTTAATTGCTGATGATGATGTGCGTAATATTTTCTCTTTAACCAAATCGCTCGAGCAATACCAAATGAAAGTATTTTCTGCCATGAATGGCAAGGAAGCCTTAATGCAGATGGAGGAAAATCCAGATATTTCCGTGATACTCATGGATATGATGATGCCAGAAATGGATGGTTATGAGAGTATTCGAAGGGTTCGAGAAAATCCAAAATTTTCGCGACTACCTATTATTGCAGTGACAGCAAAAGCCATGACAGGTGATCGAGAGAAATGCATACAAGCGGGGGCATCGGATTATATATCCAAGCCGGTAGATGCCGATCAGCTATTGTCACTGCTCCGTGTATGGTTGTATGAAGGATAAGTAAGAGTTTCGTTATATAGTATGAAGAGTAAGCAAAAAATTTTGATCATTGATGATGATCCACGTAATATCTATGCCCTAGAGCTATCGTTGCGTGTAAAAGGGTATACCTCCGTGTCTAGCACAAGTGCTGTTGAAGGGGTCGCTATGCTACAACGTGATGCTGAAATAGGCGTCGTACTCATGGATATGATGATGCCAGAAATGGATGGATATCAAGCTATTCAAATGATCAGAAATATACCAGAGTTCGAGTTGCTACCGATAGTAGCGGTTACAGCGCAAGCCATGACAGGTGATCGAGAGAAATGCCTAGCTGCTGGTGCGAACGATTATATCTCTAAGCCGGTAGATTTGGATAAGTTATTGCATGTTCTTAAGAACATCATATAATAGTATGGAACCGACGATACTGAGGGAGCAAGAATTTGATTTACTGTTTGAGGAGATAGCCGAAAAGTACGGCTATGATTTCACGCTATATAGCAAAGCTTCTTTGAAAAGACGGGTAAGCCGTATCTGTATGATGGATAAGCTCTACAGTTTTGCTGAATTACGCTATCAATTAATGAGTAATCCGGAATATCTGCAACGATTTGTCGAAGAAATTACGGTCAATGTAACCGAGATGTATCGGGATCCTCAGTTTTATAAGACATTGCGAGATCAGGTATTACCGCAATTAGCTACCTATCCGTTTATTCGGATCTGGGTAGCTGGGTGTGCCACCGGCGAGGAAGTGTATTCTGTTGCCATTATGCTGCAAGAAGCCAACTTGTACGATCGGTCACTTATATATGCTACGGACCTCAATCCGACAGTACTCGAGAAAGCTAGAAATGGGGTTTTTTCCATCCGCCACATGAAACAATATTCTGAAAATTATATTATATCAGGAGGTAAGAAAGAACTCTCATCCTATTACATGGCAAATTATGATGTCGCAAAATTTCATGATAAACTAAAAGAAAGAGTGGTATTTTCTACACATAACCTAGTATCTGATTCATCTTTTAATGAATTTCAGCTTATTATGTGTAGAAATGTTTTAATCTATTTCGAAAAAGAGTTGCAACACAAAGTATTTAACTTGTTTGACAATAGCTTGGAAAAACTCGGTTATCTCGCTTTGGGATCTAAAGAAAGTATCCGCTTTTCGAACTTAGAAAGTACTTATAAACGGGTGGGAAGCGACAAGATTTGGCGTAAGATGAATTAATTATGGAAGATAAAAACGATATAGGGAATACAGGTATTTTACTTATTGGCGGTTCAGCGGGGAGTTTGAAGGTGCTTTTCGAATTGCTTCCTAAGTTAGAAGTAAATCTTGGTTTTCCGATCATCGTGGTTGTACACCGCAAAGCAGCTCCGGATTCCCATTTGGAGTCCGTTTTCAAAAAGCATACCCAATTAAAGACCTTTGAAATAGAGGATAAGATGTCTTTGGAAGCTAATACGATATACTTGGCACCAGCAGATTATCATGTACTGGTGGAGACACCGACAGAACTGGCACTGGATTACTCCGAGAAATTGCATTATTCACGTCCTTCCATTGACGTAACCTTTCAATCAGCAGTGGAAATATTCGGCAAAAAGACCGTTGCACTGCTACTTTCAGGAGCGAACCATGATGGTGTACAAGGACTTAAACACGTGAAAGCCGCTGGCGGCATGGTGCTTATTCAAGATCCAGATACAGCAGAAGTAGATTTGATGCCTCGCGAAGCCACTGTACAAGTTGAAGCGGACCATATTGTAAAGCCAGAGGAAATGGGAAATTTTATCAATGCTCTTGCAAATAAGACAAAGAATTATTAAAATACGACTATGAATAACAAAACAATATTAATATTTGACGACGACAAACATATTCTAGACGTATGCACCATTATATTGACGGATGCGGGCTATACTGTTGCTGTATCAGAGACGTCGCATGATATTATAGAACGGGTAGAAGAAGTGAAACCAGATGCGATATTGATGGATAATTGGATTCCAGATATTGGGGGCATGAAAGCGACCCAACTATTAAAACAACATCCAACGTACCAAGGTATTCCTGTTATCTACTGCTCTGCCAATAATGAAGTACATATTCTGGCAGAAAAAGCTGGGGCCGAAGCCTACTTATCAAAGCCATTTAACATTTTTGATCTCGAAGAGATGGTTAAGCAAGTTCTGGAAAACAGAAAATAAGTAGCCGGTAACGGATAGAGATATTGCCAAAGTCACAACGCATTGATAGCAGCGCACATTATCGCTTTTTACATCAAATTTTAGTATTATTGTAATACATGGTGCGTATTATATTAGCTGACGACCACCGAGTCGTTAGAAATGGCATACGGTTGCTTTTAGAGACCCAACCGGATATTAACATTATTGCTGAAGCCACAAGTGGTGAGGAAGTGCTAGCGCTGCTTAACGACAATTCTGATGTAGACATTCTGCTGACTGATATGAACATGAATGGAATCAGCGGGCCAGAGTTGATGCAGTCGGTATCAAACGATTTTCCTCATATCAAAGTAGTCTTTCTAAGTATGATCGATAACGAGCTCGAGGTTAAGGAGGTTATGAATTTGGGAGCGAAAGCCTACCTGCTAAAAAATGCCGATTACGATGAGTTACTCTTTGCGATCTCTCATGTTGGCAAAGGCGGCCAGTATCTATCTTCAGAAATATCTATGCGATTATTACAGTCGATAGGGAGCGTATCACAAAAATCACAGCCAGAGACGGTTTTACGAGACTTGGATCTATCTTCTAGAGAATATGATGTGCTACAGTTGCTGGTAAACGGATTTACAACTAAAGATATCGCAGAAAAATTGTTTATCAGTAAGCGAACGGTGGAAGGGCATAGACAAAAATTACTGGATAAGACAACATCTAAGAATTATGTCGAACTCATCAAGTTCGCAATCAATCACCAGTTGATTGATTAGAGGAAATTTTATTTGTATTTAGGAAATCGGCAACAGCTTAGTTTATTACTGAGCTGTTGTGCGTTTGTAGCAGATCGCGGACTTTATTGATTATCATTGCTACTTGATTTTCAGATAAAGAAAGGTAATCTGCGATTTCACAATTTCTGTAACCTTCCATATGCATCATGAAGGGCGTATATAAATAAGAATCAATCGCGTTTAAGCCGGCTTCAAAGGATAAAAGATCTTTCGAGTTATTAGATTGCTTATTATCCTTACCAGAATTCCCCGATTTGGGAAGATTAGATAGAGTTTTAGCTTTCTTAGAGATCACATCTGCCAAAGGTCTCATCTCTGTTCCATCAAGCTGAAATGGTACTACTTTTAATAAATTGCGTGTCAAAAAATTAAGGCCTTGTCCAAAAGCTTTCTTAATAGTCAATGGTAACATGTTCATTTTAAGTACTGGAGTAGGCGATTGCATCTTCATGTGATCCTTTTATTAAAATGTGAAATGATTATACATCAATCTTATTTCCATTTTTGGTACAAATACCATGCTATCCATTGACTTTACAAGAGTCTGCCGAGCGTGTGCTTAGGATGCGTATATTACGTGTTATACAAAGAATAAGTAAATGTAATTTATCTAAATTTCTATTATACAGGTTTTTATGATTAACACGGAATTGAAATGACTATCCTTTAACGTTCAATTTAGAATGGAAAAACACGTGGTTTGACCCGCATAATGCGTATAAAGTACGCAAACAAACGTAATCGTACCAAGATACCATGCTAATCGGCGTCTTAACTTTTTTAATCCTTAGATTATTCTTACCTTTAAGAGGCTTCGCCGCCCTCTCGTGTGGCAAGGGGAACCAAATTATAAACAAATACACATTAACAAATTAACTATGATGGTTTATTCCGCTGGTGCGCAGTTGCGACACATGCTAAAGCAGGAGCATCCTTTACAGATTGTAGGTACTATCAATGCAAACCATGCACTATTGGCTAAGCAAGCTGGCTTTCGCGCGATCTACCTTTCAGGGGGTGGCGTAGCAGCTGGCTCATTAGGCATACCCGATCTCGGAATTACCACCTTGCAGGATGTTTTAACTGATATCGATAGGATTACCGCTGTGTGTGATCTTCCCTTACTGGTGGATATTGATACCGGCTTCGGTGCCAGTGCTTTCAATATAGCGCGTACCATTCGCAGCATTTGCAAAGCAGGAGCGGCAGGTGTACATATAGAAGATCAGGTCGCTGCAAAACGTTGCGGACATCGTCCTCGAAAAGAAGTAGTATCTGCTCAGGAGATGGTCGAACGAGTGCAGGCTGCGGTAGAGGCCAAAACAGATCCGGACTTTGTAATTGGTGCACGTACAGATGCCGTTGCTACAGAAGGCGTGGATGCGGCTATTGCGCGAGCGGTCGCTTATCAAGATGCCGGTGCTGATTTCATTTTTGCAGAAGCCGTTACAGAGCTAAAAGATTATCAGCGTTTCTCAGAAGCATTACATATACCCATACTGGCCAACATCACTGAATTTGGACAAACACCCTTATTTACGACCGAGCAACTAGGGGAGGTCGGGGTAGATATGGTGCTGTATCCACTCTCCGCCTTCCGCGCCGCCAACAAAGCTGCGCAATCCGTATTCGAAACAATTCGTCGAGAAGGCTCGCAAGCAAATGCCATACAGCGCATGCAAACGCGCGAAGAACTGTATCAAAGTATCAATTATTACGCATACGAAGACTACTTAAATCAAAAGCAGGATGAAGGAAAGTAATGAACAAACATTTAAGCCAAAAAAGAGTGTAGCACTTTCTGGTGTTGCAGCAGGTAATACCAGTTTGTCTACCGTAGGTAAGACGGGCAACGACTTACATTATCGTGGGTATGACATACTGGAACTCGCCGATCAGGCGAGTTTTGAGGAAGTCGCCTACCTATTAATCTATGGAGAATTACCCACAAAAACTCAATTAGCGGCTTATGAATCGGAATTAAAATCCAAGCGTTATTTGCCCCAAGAGCTGAAAGAAGTATTACAACGGCTGCCAAAAACGAGTCATCCGATGGATGTGATGCGCACAGCGGTCTCCGTTTTAGGAAGCCTAGAGCCAGAACCCGCCAAACCAACCCTAGAACAGACGCAACAGATCATCGATCGACTGATTGCTTGTTTGGGATCTGCATTATTGTATTGGTATCACTATGCCTATAACCAAAAGAAAGTCGATGTGCTGACAGATGATAAAACGGTCGGCGCGCATTTTCTCCATGTTTTACATGGAGAAGTGCCCAGCGATAGCTGGATTCGTGCGATGCAAATATCCCTGAATCTGTATGCAGAGCATGAGTTTAATGCCTCTACATTCACGGCACGCGTCATCGCGGGCACAGGATCCGATGTATATTCTGCTATTGCGGGAGCGATCGGCGCATTGAGAGGACCTAAGCATGGGGGCGCTAACGAAGTAGCGTTTGAGATACAAAACAGATACGCATCGGCAGAAGAAGCAGAAGCAGATATTCGTAAGCGCTTAGAAAATAAAGAAGTAATCATCGGATTTGGACATCCGGTATACGTCACCTCAGACCCGCGCAACAAGGTGATCAAGCAGGTGGCCAAAACATTAAGTGAGGATGCTAACGAGATCACTCTATACGAGATCGCTGAACGATTAGAAGAGTTGTTGTGGGACGAAAAGAAAATGTTTCCAAACCTGGATTGGTTTTCTGCCGTTTCATACCACAGAATGGGCGTGCCGACCGATATGTTTACACCATTGTTTGTTTTGGCAAGGCTAACAGGCTGGGGAGCACACATCATGGAGCAGCGCTTAGATGGTAAAATCATCCGTCCTAGCGCAAACTACACTGGCCCAGAGAATAGAGCATACATGCCTTTGGATCAACGTGGATAAGCATTTATTGAATCAGACTACAACTACAAAAGCAAAAAAAACTAAACTTATTTATGTCTTACATTTCTAATGACAGACCCCAGCCAGATCAAGTGCTGGTAGACATCGCAAACTACGTCTTACAGTACGAAATTAAAAGTGACTTGGCACTTCAGACCGCTCATTATTGCTTTCTGGATACCATTGGTTGCGGACTGGAAGCATTAAGCTATCCTGCTTGTACCAAATTGCTCGGCCCGATTATTCCCGGCACCATAGTGCCACATGGTGCGAAAGTGCCAGGCACGTCATTTCAGCTAGATCCAGTGCAGGCGGCATTTAATATTGGCACTTTGGTACGCTGGCTGGATTTCAATGATACTTGGTTGGCCGCAGAATGGGGGCATCCGTCCGACAATCTTGGGGCGATCCTTGCTGTAGCCGACTGGACAAGTCGTACCGCAATCGCGGCTGGTAAACCTGCTGTAAAAATGCAAGCGGTTTTAGAAGCTATGGTGATGGCTCATGAAATCCAAGGCGTATTAGCACTCGAAAACGCATTCAACAAAGTAGGCTTGGACCATGTTTTATTGGTAAAAGTAGCCTCTACCGCTGTAGCAGGAAGATTACTTGGCTTAACGCATGAAGAAATTATCAATGCACTTTCTTTAGCATTTGTAGATGGACAGTCTTTGCGTACCTACCGGCATGCCCCCAACACCGGAAGTCGCAAATCGTGGGCTGCTGGAGATGCTACCTCTCGTGCCGTACGGCTGGCTTTGATCGCGCAAACGGGAGAAATGGGCTATCCTTCCGTCTTAACAGCACCGATCTGGGGATTTTATGACGTTTCCTTCAAAGGAAAGCCTTTTCAGTTTCAGCGCGGTTACGAAAGCTATGTCATGGAAAACGTACTGTTTAAAATCTCCTTCCCGGCAGAATTCCACGCGCAAACTGCCGTAGAAGCAGCGATGACCATTCATCATCAGCTACAGGAAGTCGGAAAAACGGTTGAAGATATTAAAAACATCACGATACGTACCCATGAGGCAGCCATTAGGATCATCGATAAAAAAGGGCCACTACACAATCCGGCAGACCGCGATCATGCCATGCAATACATGGTGGCAATTCCTTTGTTGTTTGGCCGCCTGACCGCTTCGGATTACGAAGATACGGTAGCCTCGGATTCCCGTATAGACAGCCTACGAGATAAAATGAATTGTGTAGAAGATCCGCAATTCACTGCAGACTATCACGATCCGGAAAAGAGAGCCATTGCCAATGCGTTGACCGTTTCTTTCCAGGATGGTAGTTCACTTCCTGAAGTGATCGTGGAGTACCCAATAGGTCATCGCCGTCGCCGGGATGAGGGTATTCCAAAACTAATTCAGAAATACAAAATCAACCTCAATAGGGTATATGCCGCCAAACAGCAAGCTCAACTACTCGATAGTACGCTAAATTTCGAGACGTTTAGAAACCTATCCGTACACGAATTAATGGATAGATTGTCTGTGCCGTATCCGGCAAGCTAACAGTTTTTATATAGCATTCTACGATGGATTCCAATTACTTTGGAATCCATCATAGAATGCAAAATTTTGAGCGGACAGATCTCGCAGCTGAGGCGGAATTTCCCACTGGGCTCCATGCGAGGCAAATCGTTCGCAGTCTCCCACAAATGTCGCAATCCCCACTTGATCAATGTGAGCGAACACACCGCCAGTGTGTGGTACGTAACCGATACCCAAAACCGATCCCAAATCCCCGTCGATGGGCTGTGCAATAATCCCACTAGACAAACAGCGAAAAGCATCCAAAGCGACTACATGCAACAGTCGTTTACCCAGATCTTGTATTTCTTGATCTGTATAGTCTTTCGGGTTAAGGGGCTCGTTCAGATTGCCTCGCTTTCCATGCTCATCATACTGATAGAAGCCAGCATTCGCTTTTCTACCTATTCTTCCCTCGGCAATCATTTGCTCGAGGTACGCATAGGCTGCGTACTGCGCATCGTGTAGTGTGGGGAATTGATCGTAGACATGTAGCATCAGGGGAAGTGATATTTCATCCAACACCAGTAAAGGCCCTACTGGAAAGCCCGCTTTCCGAGCCACTAGTTCTACCACAGAGGGCGATACTCCCTCCAAAACCATCGTAATTCCCTCTAACAGATAATTGAAAAAAATACGTGAAGTAAAGAAGCCGGGGCCATCCTGTACCACAATAGGTATCTTGCCTAGTAGATGTACACATTGAAGAGCGGTATCTTTTGTCGCTTCATCCGTATCTGGCCCAATAATTACTTCGACCAAAGGCATTCTATCTACTGGAGAGAAGAAATGTAAACCAATGAAACTAGAAGGGTTTTGGCTAGCTTGAGCAAGCTGCCCGATGGGCAAAGATGTGGTATTGGAAGCAAAAGCAGTCGACTTACCGAGATTTGAAGATACCTCTGCGATCAAGGCAGTTTTTAGATTCATATCTTCGAATACAGCCTCAATGACAATATCTGCGGTATATAAGTCTGTAAAGTTGGCCGAAGTGGTGATGCGTTTCAGCAAATTAACTTGCTCGTTTGAGGGCATTTTATCCTGAGATACCAGCTTATCGCTCACTTTCTGCGCATAGTTTTTCCCATGATTCGCTTTGGACAAATCGGTATCCAACAACGTTACTTGTAAACCAGCACGCGCACCTTCATACGCGATGCCCGAACCCATCATACCTGCGCCAATAACACCGATTTGCCCAATATCGCGAGCATTAGTTTCTGAAATTTCCTGAATCTGCTGCTTAGCTCCATTAATCCCATAATAATTTGTCCGGATCATGGCCACGACCTGATCAGAAGTTGCTACCTGAACATATAAATGATGCTCCTCTTTAATCAATACATTGATATCTGTACCGGCCTTATATTTTGTAAGAAGCTTTTGGCAAGCAATGACTCCGGGAAAATGAGCGTTTATCCTCGAAGGTGGGAGCAGCTCTCGGTTCTTCTTAACGTCCGAAGACAGTTCTTGTTGTGCTTCAGGAGTATGCAAATAAGCGGACATACTGCTCGATAAATCACCTATGCCTTCGACCTCCTGATCAATAATGCCGATAGACAAAGCATCTCGTCTGTTGTAGAGAAGAGCTTGTGTCGCTAAACGGAAGGCAAAATCTTCGCCCCACAATTGAACCATCCTACTGAAGCTACCCAGACCAGGAAGAAGTCCGAAAGCAGTTTCTGGGAATCCGACAAATCCCTCCGATCCAATAGTGATCCGATAATCTGCCAAGAGTGCGAAGGCAAAATTATCACCAACACAATCGCCATGTAGCACAGCAATCAATGCCTTTCTATACCCTCGAATTTTCTCCATCAATGTTTGTATTTGCCGGAGATTCTCTGATAAATCTTTCTCCTTTTTAGCAGACTTTACCAATGAAATATAATCGGGCTGGATCGTAGATTCCAGCTGCGGCAGGTGATAGTAAATCGCGCGAATATCTTCTTGCCCAAACCATTCATCCGCTACTGTTAAGAGGGCTAATACCTGATGAGCAGGTGACATTGTTTTAGCATCCGGTTCGAAGGTAATTTCTAAAACGCCATGGTCGTGCTGGCTAACTGTAAATAATTTATGATAGATTGAAGTGCTCATACTAGGTGTATTAATGCTAATTATTAGGGGTGGACGGCTTGTATTCTACCTGATCGATCGTCATCTTGGCGATAATCTCCAGCATAATTTCTGATGTACCACCGATGATGGTACCTACGCGGACATCGCGGTACATGCGTGCGAGTTTGTAATCTTCGGTAAATCCGTAGCCACCAAAAAATTGCAAGCACTGGTTGACCACACGGATCGCTAACTCACTTGCCTGCAACTTGGCAATCGAACATTCTTTCACCGCATATACCTGTTGTTCCTGCAAATCACAACAATGTTTTACAAACGCTTTTTGCACCAGTATATCCGCTTCCATCTGCGCAATGCTATGGCGTAACACTTGAAAGTCTTTCAGCTTTTGGTTGAAAGCGCTCCGATTTTGAATATAATCCAGTGCATAATGCAAAGCGGATTCTGCGGTGGCTAAGCTATGTATTGCTGCCGTTAAGCGCTCCAATTGTAGGCCGCCCATCAGGTAGGTAAAACCACTTCCTTCGATGCCAACCAGATTTGCTACAGGTACCCTTACCTGATCAAAATGAAGTTCGGCTGTATCCGAGGCATGCCAGCCCATTTTTTCGATCTTTTGAGCAGAGACACCCGTTGCATTTCGGTCTATCACCAGCAAGCTCATGCCTTTAGTACCCGCGTTGGGGTCTGTCTTCACGGCAGTAATAAAGAAATCCCCGTAGTAGCCATTGGTAATAAATGTTTTCGCACCATTTACAATATAATCATCACCATCTCTGACCGCCGTCGTCTGTATATTTTTAACGTCAGAGCCTGCTCCCGGTTCGGTAATGGCGATTGCACTGACCAAATCACCACTAATAACTCCTTGAAGATATCTTTTCTGTAAATCGGCAGACCCATATTTCCACAAATACGGCGCAGACATAAACTGAATCACCAATGCTGAAATGGTAAAGCCACCGGAAAAACATTTGGAAAGCTCTTCACAAAAAATCATCGAATAGTAAAAGTCGAGTTGTAATCCTCCCAAATCTTCCGGAAAGTTTAAACCTAGAAAACCCATGTCACCCATCTTTTTCCAGATGTTTCGATCTATTTGTCCCTGTTTTTCCCATTGATCAACATGAGGGAGGATCTCTTTTTTGATAAAAGCACGTAAGCTATCGCGAAAAGCAAGGTGCTCCGAAGTTAAGGCATTATGAATCATATAAGTCGGTTTATTCAGTTATGGCAAATTAAAGAATTCTTATGAATGAGATGCGAGAATCCTATTGATAGACTGCTACATTTCGAAGCAATGTCTTTTAGATATGAAAGAGATCAATTTATTACTTTGACAAATTGCTAATCTATGGGTAAGATTAGTAGAGATAATATATTTCTGCTAATCTCCAAAAAATAAGGTCTTAAATAATGCTAAATAAATTAGTATATTTGAACATCAACGATGAAAACATGTCAAAGGAATTGCGGGAATATGCTATTGTAGATATTGAGACGACAGGTGGTAGCGCGGAGAGAAGTAAGATTACGGAAGTCGCTATTGCCATTCATAATGGCGTCGAAGTGATCGAACGTTGGGAGAGTCTGATTAATCCGCAGCAACTTATTCCTACGGCTATCTTTAGCCTCACAGGGATTACGGACGAGATGGTGTCTGATGCGCCACTATTTTCAGAGGTCGCAAATACCATTTATGCGTTATTGAAAGATCGCATCTTTGTGGCGCATAATGTAAACTTTGACTATTCCTTCATAAAGCATCAGTTATCTGAATCTGAAATCCAATGGCAGGCTCCAAAACTCTGTACCGTACGTTTGGCACGAAAGATTAAACCTGGATTGCCTTCTTACAGCTTAGGCCGACTATGTGATGCATTGCATATTTGCGTGCAGCATCGACATCGTGCAGGTGGTGATGTCGCCGCTACTGTCGCGCTTTTTGACTTGCTACTCGCGGCAGATAGCGAAGCCGTATTCTTACAGATGTTACGAAAGAATGGTGCAGCGCAACGTTTGCCCGCAAATTTATCCCAAAACACCTTTGATAACCTGCCTCTCTCGGCTGGCGTATATTATTTTCATGACCGATCGGGTCGCGTGATTTATGTGGGCAAAGCCATCAATATTAAAAAACGCGTTGCCGGACACTTCACGGGTCACAATATCCAAGCTAAGCGGCAGGGTTTTCTGCAGGAGATATATGACATTTCCTATGAGCTATGTGGTACCGAATTGATGGCGCTGCTGTTGGAATGTTTAGAAATAAATCGTCTGTGGCCAAAATACAACCGTGCATTAAAGCGTGTGGAGCCCAAATACGGATTGGTAAGCTATATGGGTATGGATGGTTATGAGCATCTTAGCCTCACCAAACTAATCAAACATCAGCCCAGTATCCAATCTTTTTACAGCCTTCGTGAAGGCGTAGCAGTACTTCGAAAGATGATCAGCGATGGGGGCTTAGATAACCGATTTTGCCATTTTCCTTTAGAAGTGAGGTTGCCACACACGCCAGATCTACGCCTACGCCGATTACAAGATCTGCCAGATCAGGAACTTTACAACCTTCAAGTTGCTGAAGCGGTTGCGTCGGCAGTAACAGATACTTCCAGCTATTTGATTGTAGACCGAGGGCGACATGAGGAAGAGAAAAGCTGTATCTGGATCGAAAAAGGAAAGTTTTATGCCATGGGCTATATCCCTAAAGAAAGCCAATCTAACAGCTGGGAAGATTACAAAAACGAATTACAACGGCACCGTGGCAACGAGTACATGATGCAATTGATCGAATCTTTCTTAGCAAAATCAACCAGCAAACATCAAATAATTCTGGTAGATGACCAGTATTTAGATGAAACAGCGAGTATAAAACCAGTAACGCTTCGTATGAGGTTTGTGTAGGTGCTGTGTATCTATTTGGGTTATAATTAAAGGCATTACACCTTTTAGCGGTTGCTATTAGCGGAATTCACACTAAAATATTACATGTTTTTCAATGAAAATGTGTTAAAATGGACTAATTTCGAGCACATTGATTTATAACTAACAGCAAGATTACCAAATGAAACATTTTTTTATTGCCTGTTTAGTTTGCCTGGCCACGATATCCTATGCTCAAGAGAAGGAAAAAGCGCAACAAAAGGCAAATTATGCACTGGCTGCTAAATTCTCGCCAGAGAAATTGAAAAATCTAATACACTCTACCAGTGTTACTCCCAATTGGATCAATCATTCAGATCGATTTTGGTATGAATACAGTTCGCCTGCAGGCAAAAACTGGTATGTAGTAGATCCCGTTGCCAAACGTAAATCATTATTGTTTGATCATAATGATTTGGCGGCAAAGATCACCCGTATCGTAAGAAATCCATTCGATGGTCAACACTTGGATTTAAAAGACTTGCGCTTTACAGATGATGAAAAGTATATTCAGTTTGAAGTTCAAAGCACAAAAGACACGGTGAAAAGCAAAGAGGAAATTGCGAAGCTTAAGAACAAATCCGACACGATCAAGAAGAAAGTATTTCATTTAGAATATGACCTGGCTTCGGGAGCGCTTCGGGAGATTAGTGACCTTACCAAAGAAAAGCGCGCGCTGTCTTGGGCTAGTTTCAATCCAGATACTACACGTGTTTATTTTGCCAAGAATTATAATTTGTATTGGATGGATAAGTCCAATTATGACAAGGCGGTAAAAGATGAAAAAGACAGTACCATCGTGGAGCATCAATTTACCACAGATGGTGTGTTGAATTATGCCTGGGGTGGTGATGAATACAGTGTCACCACAGGAGGAGACAAGGAAGAGGCCGACAAACGGAAAGCCGTTTACTTAAGTTGGTCGCCAGATGGTCGCCATTTTGTACACACCCGTAAAGATGGCCGTCATTTAAGTCCGCTATGGGTAATCAATAATGTGGGAGCGAAGCGTCCTACATTAGAAACATACAAATATCAAATGCCGGGTGAGGTAGACTCTACAGAAACAGAACTGTACATTTTTGATGCACAAACGCTGTCACCAAGGCGCGTAGCCGTTGCCGCTTACAAGAACCAGTCTATTGGAATATGGAGAAAAGACAGGGATAAAAGCAGTTACCTCGGAAAGCGCTATATCGGATATTGGCATGGTAATAATGACGAGTTTTATATCTCCCGCTCTAGTCGCGATCTAAAACGCATCGATGTATTGGCCGTAAATATCAATGGTAATGTGCGCACCTTGGTAGAGGAACGCTCGAATGTGTATCAGGACATCCACAAACCTTATCTGGTAAACGATGGTAAACAGTTTGTTCACTGGTCGCAACGCGACGGTTGGGGACATCTATACCTGTATGATAACCAGGGAAATCTACAGCGTCAATTGACTTCCGGAACGTATAATGTAGATGATGTACAAGCCTATCAATCGGGCAACAATTCCATCTTATTTACAGCAAATGGAAAAGAGAATGGAGAAGATCCTTATTTTCTACATTATTACAGCGTCAGCTTGAATGGGGGAATACCAAAATTATTAAATCCAGGCGATTTTGATCACCAAATTACCAGCAGTGAAAGTGGTAATTACTTTGTCAACAATTTCTCGCGGGTTAATACTACCCCAGAATCTAATTTGTACGGCGCAAATGGCCGATTGATCATGAAACTCGAAAAGGCAGATCTATCCGGATTATTTGCTGCCGGATACCAATTTCCAGAGCCATTCAAAGTGAAAGCCGGAGATGGCACCACGGATTTGTATGGCGTGATGTACAAGCCATTTGATTTTGATTCGACGAAGACCTATCCTTTGGTGGAGTATGTATATCCAGGCCCACAAACCGAAGCAGTAAATAAGTCCTTTGGTCGCAGCATGGATCGTATTGATCGCTTGGCACAAATGGGTTTTATTGTCATCACGGTGGGCAATCGGGGAGGGCATCCTGCACGGTCGCAGTGGTACCATACCTATGGATATGGTAACTTGCGTGATTACGGCTTGGAAGACAAGAAAGTAGCAGCAGAGCAGTTGGCAGATCGTCATCCCTTTATCGATGTTAATCGTGTCGGAATTACGGGTCATTCGGGTGGTGGCTTTATGTCTACCGCAGCCATGTTGGTATATCCTGATTTCTTTAAAGTAGCCGTATCTGGTGCAGGGAACCATGAAAACAATATTTATAATCGTTGGTGGAGCGAACGCCATCATGGCGTAGGAGAGAAGATCTCAGAAAAAGGAGATACCACCTTTACTTATGATATCGACAAAAACTCCGCATTGGCGAAAAACCTGAAAGGAAAATTGCTTATCGCCACCGGTGATATTGACAACAATGTGCATCCGGCAAATTCTATTCGCATGGCGGAGGCTTTGATTAAAGCCAACAAGCGTTTTGATTTCTTGCTGTTACCCGGTCAGCGGCATGCTTTCGGTGATATGACCGAGTATTTCTTCTGGAAAATGGCGGACTACTTCTCTCAACATCTTATCGGAGACTCTAAGATGGAAGAAGTAGATATGGTGGAGATGAATCGGGAAAAACCGTTGCGTCGCTAAATTTAGCTATCAAATAATGATGTTGGCTTTTTGAAAGTCACTATTTAAAGCAAATGCTCGTCCTAAATGGATGGGCATTTGTTTTAAACGGAAAAAATAATGCTGTAAAAATTAGGTGAAAATTAGCTATTTTAGCCAACGATGAATAGGGATTATCCAGATAAGAAACGTCGATCCAGGCAGGTAATTATCTTCATTTTGAAGATCGTGGTGTCGGGACTATTAATTTGGAGCGAGGTGCAGTTCGAAGAGTTTTATGCTTTGACTCCGGGCTCGAATAGAACTAGAAGTTTTCCCTCGCAAATGGTGGTTGCGGCTTACACTTTTTTGATACCTAGTATCTTTTTCTCGATTATACGCTACGCCTTTATTGCGATCTACAATGCCCGAAATGCAAACCGGGCAGTGCGTGGTAATTTTGTGTTGGGGATGAACCGATTGACGGCCGTGGCCAATGCCATCTGTGCCGTTATTGCCATGATGATATTCTTCGGTATTAATCCGTTGGAGTTTGTCACCAGCTTAACCATTGTGGCGATGGCAATCGCGGTTACTTTCCGAGACTATATCACCAATATGATTAGTGGCTTGATTATTATGTTTTCCGACCAATTATCGATTGGAGATCGTATTCGTGTAGGCAATCAGCAAGGACGCATCATCGATATTACGTTGGCAAATATTGTTTTCCAAGATGAAGAAGACGATATGGTGATGGTACCCAACAACATGGTATTTACCTCTACGCTTACCAATCACTCCGCACATCCATCCAGTCTATTTGCCGTAAAATTTGAATTACCACTCCATATAGCACTCGAGGTAGAGCAATTGGAAAATGCGCTCCGAGAAAGTCTTCAAGCACATCCGAATTTGGAAGCTGGTGAAGAAATGGAATTAAAAGTGGTGGAGATCGGGAAGGACTTTGTAAAATATCGCATCGATCTGCATGCTGTCAGCAACAGCAATAAGTTACACAGACGATTGGAAAATGAAATTTTGAAAGAAGTGCTGAAGTTCGAACAAGATCGTACCGCTGCTAAGTCCGTCTAACCTTTACCTCTTTCACAAAATGCTGGGCATCTTTTGTCAGGATTAGATCGGCACGGTAGCGGGTCGGCAAAATGTTTTCATGCAAGTTGGGCCGATTAATCTCATTCCAGATTCCACTGGCCATTTCCTGGCTTTCCTGAGGTGACATATCTGCGTACTTATGGAAATAGGAGTTGGCATCCTGAAAAGCTGTTGCACGAAGCGATTCAAAACGATCTATATACCAACTTACAATATCTTCCTCAGCAGCATCTACATAGATGGATAAGTCAAAAAAATCAGATACGAACACACCATTTCCCGCCTGTTTCTGGGAATTTACTTGCAATACATTAATGCCTTCTACAATTAGGATGTCTGGCTGTGCAATAGTTTGAAATTCATCGGGTAAGATATCGTAAACGAGGTGCGAATATAGGGGCAGCTTGTACGTTCGATTGCCCGATTTCATTTCAGAAAGAAAGTTCAATAGCAAGCGTGTATCATAACTTTCTGGAAATCCTTTTCTATTCAGTATTCCTTTTGCAATTAGTTCCGCATTAGGATATAAAAAACCATCCGTGGTTACCAGATCTACTCTGGGCTTATCTGGCAATAGCGATAGTACTTTCTGAAGCACTCTGGCCGTCGTACTTTTACCGACTGCTACAGAACCAGCAATGCCAATGATAAATGGCAGTCTTTTTTCTTCGCGGTGAAAGTATTCGTTGTTTAAAGCATGTAACGAGCGATATTGTCGAATATGTAATTCGATAAGGCTAGATAGCGGAAAGTAAATATCTTCGATCTCTGCAATGTTTAATGGCTCGCCCAACGCCCGTAGGTTATCCAGGTCTGTAGCGGCCATGTTATGTGAACGTTTGCCATTAAGATTTTTCCATTCCTCTTTGGTGAAGGTGTGAAATGGATTGGTAAACGTTTGCTCTTGTATCGAAGACATGATTTGTGTGTTTTGCTGGCACAAATATAAACTATGAAGCTATATTTTACTTAGCATTTTTTTAAACGGAAGCTAATAATCCCTCTAATATTAACCCACCAGTGGCAGGATTGGTAGCTAAAGGTACATTATATAGATCACATATTCTCATAAGCATTTGAATATCTGGTTCATGTGGATGTTTTCCTAAAGGATCACGAAAGAAGATTATCCCATTGACTTTACCCTCAGCGGCTAATGCTGCTATCTGAGCATCACCACCTTTTGGACCGCTTAGTTTCAGTTCTACTTCCAGTCCAGTTTGTTTAACGTAAGTTCCGGTAGTACCAGTTGCTATGATATGAGCTTTAGCCAGCGCTTCTCTGTGATCTTTTACAAAGGCAACCATCTCGGCTTTCTTCCCGTCATGTGCTACTAGAGCGATTGTTTTCATCATTATTATAAAAGGTATTTAATTAGGTATTGGTTTTTTCACAACGTTTTTTGCAGTGGCTTACTTGATATCTCGGATGCATCAAGATAGTACTTCGTAAAGGTTTATCCAAAAAATATGTAAGACACGACGATTGCTGCAATAACTCCGACTAATTCTGCGAGCAAAGCGCAAGGCAAAGCATGTCGGGTATTCTTTATAGCAACGGAGCCAAAATATACGGCTAACACGTAAAAAGTAGTTTCTGTAGAACCTTGAATCACACAGGCTACACGGGAAGCAAAATCATCTGCTCCTTTGGTAGCCATCAATTCTACCATCAAACCGCGTGCACCGGAGCCGCTTAGCGGTTTCATAAATGCCACCGGCAGCGCATCCACAAAGCCTGTATCTAAACCTGCACTGGCTATTAGAAATGCTATACCATCTACCAGATAATCCATGGTACCCGATGCTCGGAATACAGCAATACCTACTAGTATAGCCACCAAATAAGGAATAATCTTTACCGCCACTTCAAAACCCTCTTTGGCCCCCTCGATAAAAGCGTCGTAAACATTTATTTTTCGAAATAACGCTAAGGCGATAAAGGATACGAAGATGGTAAATAAGGTGACATTACCCACCACACGAGATAGTACGCCAATTTGCTCTTGGCTCAGCGTATTAAAGTAAAGCAACGTGCCAAATACCAGAATCGACAAACCGCCCAAATACGCTAATATGGTTCTATTCAGCAGGTTGATCCGCTGGTAGATTGCGACTAAAATCAACGCCGCTAGTGTCGAGAAGAAAGTGGCTATTAATATAGGCAAAAAGATGTCTGAAGGCTGTGCGGCTCCTGCTGTTTGTCTATATGCCATAATAGAGATCGGCAGAAGAGTTAAGCTGGAAGCGTTGAGCACGATAAACATGATTTGGGCATTCGAGGCCGTCTCCTTTTGCGGGTTAAGCTCTTGTAACTCTTTCATCGCTTTGAGTCCTAAAGGCGTAGCCGCATTGTCAAGTCCTAAAGCGTTTGCAGAGAAATTCATCAAGATCGATCCCAATGCAGGGTGATTCTTGGGGATTTCTGGAAAAAGTTTATGGAAAAATGGGCCGACGATGCGTGCAAAAATAGCAATCATTCCACCTCGTTCGCCGATTTTCATGATGCCTAAAGCAAAGGTCATCATGCCAACCAGCCCTAAGCTGATTGTCGCTCCGTTTGCAGCACTTTCAAACAAGGAATTCACGATGTGCTGAAAAATCTCGGTATCACCACCGATCAGCTTGATCAGTGCCACGACAAAGGTGATCAAAAAAAATGATACCCAAACGTAATTAAGCGCCATATTGATGTGGATTGTGCGGTAAATGTACGCATTTTATAGAAAAGTACAGATCGGATCATGTCTAACAAATAATTGCTAATTTTTTCTAAAAGCACGAATGGCTTAAGCCTTTACGAATATTTGCCACAATTATTATTTAATTTGCCCATGGAAACAGGGAGTATATCTGAAAAGTAGGACTCCTATTGCTGTAAGCTATTACTTAAAAACAAGAGATTCAGGAGCATATTTCAATGCATTTCGAAGAAAGCTATACCTTAAAACATGACAACCCGCAAAAGTCTGCAAAAACGTTAGACTATACTTTATTTTTTCTCGATTCTTCCGGATTTGTGATATCGTACAATGGAGAAATTGAAAAATTTCTTCCTGAAGGGATAGATAAAGTTCATGGATTGAGCTTTTTGGAGCTTATCGGTGCCGAAGACACCTCCGCAGAAATGCGGGAGCAAGTAATTAGAGAACTAATCGTAAACGGAAGAAGCAGAAGACGCATTCACTTAAATAATGATCAGGGGGCGGGAGCTTATTCTGTGGGGATAGCCACGCTCAGAGATGGTGAAGAACATATTTGTGGCTTTGCTATGTTGATTGTGCCTAGTGTTAATATGGATGATACGGTCGTGGTTGATATGATCAGTGAAATCAAAGATTACGCCATATTTCGATTAAATACCGAGGGCAATGTCGAAAATTGGAATCGTGGAGCTGAACGTATTAAAGGGTATTATGCTGATGAAATAGTAGGGAAGAATTTTTCTCTGTTTTATACAGAGGAAGATCGGATCGCCGGGATGCCTTCAGCGTTATTGGAACGGGCTAGAAGTAAAGGCAGTGCGAATACCACAGGCTGGAGAGTACGGAAAGACGGAGGGAGATTCTGGGGGACTGTTACCATCACCGCAATTCATGACAGGGAAGGCCTTGTTATCGGTTTTTCTAAAGTGACACGCGATCTCACCGATGAGCACAATGCTGAGATTTCCTTAAGTGAGTTACATCGTCAGTTGATCATTAAAACCCATGATGTCGAACAGTTTACTTTCGCGGCATCCCACGACCTCTTAAGCCCAGCACATTCAATTATCAGCGTTTCAGGTTTGCTTAGGGAAACCCTACAAGAAAAATTGCGAGATGAAGATCTATACCTCTTTCAGGCAATAGAGGATTCTGCGGGTAGGATCATACAGATGCTAAAAACCTTATTGGATCATTTAAAATTAGATGGCAATTCGGCAAAGGAAAGTTGTAACCTTACGGAAATTGTAGACCATGTAAAGATGGATTTGCGCGTACAAATTTTAGATACAAAGGCCGTTATTACTTGTAGTGATCTACCTGTTGTAAATGGGCATGCCACGTTTTTATATCAGCTGTTCCAAAATTTATTAAGCAACGCCCTTAAATTTCGTCGGGAGGAAAGTATTCCAGAAATCCAGATAGAGGCTAATGACGAGGGCGAACATTGGCTTTTTCGTGTCATTGACAATGGGATAGGTATTGCCGATAAAGATCGTGAAAGGATTTTTACTTTATTTCAGCGGCTTCATTCCGAGGAAGTGTATACCGGTAGTGGTATTGGGTTGACTACTAGCCAAAAAATAGTAGAGCTACACGGAGGGGAAATCTGGGTAGAATCAAAATTTCCAGAAGGTTCCATCATCTTATTTACATTATCCAAATGATCAACTATAAAATTTTTTTTCGGTCTTTAGTTGCTAAATTTAACCCTTTAACGGATGTAGAATTTATCCTGATGTAATCATCCTGGCTTCGTTAAATTTTGGATGAGAAAATTGAGCTAGTAAGCTACTTTCATTTGTGCAAAAATTTCTATTATTGTGTTACGTAATTTCATTCACGGCAAAAAAACAAGGAAAATGATAATATGTGTTGTAGACGATGACCCCATTTTTCACTACGTGTGCAAGGTAAATTTTTCTTCGCTCTGTGATGACTTAGAATTTTTGACCTTCTTAGACGGCAAACAGGCGTATGATTATTTCATTTGCCAGTCGGATCGAGGTAATGCACTTCCGGATATTGTGTTAGTCGATATAAATATGCCTGTAATGAATGGTTGGGAATTGGTAGATCATCTTAATAATCGTCATTTGCTTGACAACACAGAGCTTTACATTGTCAGTTCCTCTGTCTCTCCTGAAGATAGCTTTCGCAGCTTATCAAAAAAAGCGGTGACCGGATATGTGACGAAGCCACTACTTAAGGAAAATTTTACGCATATTTACCATGATGCTATACAAAAGTACAATGTTTGAATAAACGCTATTCAACAGCTTTTGCTGCCCATGTAACATTATCAAAACACAAAAGAATGCCGTATCAAGGGTCAGCACAAATCGCACCTTCAAAGCGAATACTAGACTTCAAAATAAAAAACGAACAAGAGGTGCGGGATATGGTTTCAGCGGCTGCAGATGTATGCAGGGCTCGCTATGCTACCATATCTATACTGAACGATCAGCACCAATATAATTTCTACAACAGGGGTTTCGATGAAGATACAATTCATAAAAACCATTCTGTTCCTCATAGTTTACAACAAGGCAATGATGTTGTCATCATTGAAAATTTAGAAAGTATATCCTACTTGCCTAATAGGGCATTAGGCAATGCCTATCCGAAAATTAACTTCTATGCAGGAATTCCCCTGCATAATGAGCGGTTGGAGGTGATCGGTTATCTTTGTGTCTATAATGATAAATCGATAAAGCTAACGGATGTACAGCGTACTCTACTGATTACCCTGTCTAAGCAGCTGGTAACATTGTTTGAGTCTGGACAAGTGCTATCTTCTATGGAGACTCAGTTCAGTGACACAGATCATCCATATATTCGTCGAGAATCCCTATTTAATAGCACGCGTATGGTTACGCTTTTGTTAGATAAAAATTTTTCGGTAATGGCGTGCCATCCATTGCTAGCTACCTTAATCTATGATAATTTGCAACGGAAAATCCAGGTAGGCGATGATATCAGAGACTATATCGGTGAACTCACTATGTCTGATTTTTTAAAGAACTTTGATCGGGCATTGGGAGGGCAAAGTATCTCTTTGCAAACAAAATCAGGCATATGCTGGGGGGGAGTGAACTCATTTTGTCATTTCAGCCCAGCCTACAATACGAACGGAGAGCTTATTGGTGTTTCTTATCATGCATTACCACTCTCTTCAGATCATAACAATGATCCCATTTCAAGAGGTAGCGATAGTCGATTACAATGGATTAACGATTTACAGCTACATCGATTTAGAGGACCACTCTCGTCTATTTTGGGTATTACACAGATTTGGAAAGAATTAAATAAAATCCCTTCCAACGACGAGATAGATATGATTATACAGGCTGCAACTAAATTGGATCGAGAAATACAAAGAGTCTTATTAGATTTTTGTAAGCAAGATAGATGATCATAACCCCGACTATTGAATTTGGCTGTTAGGTATAACCAGATGAAATGTACTTCCTTCATACAGTACACTTTCAACAGAAATAAAACTCTTGTTTGCCTGAGCAAGTTTTTGAGACATTTGTAATCCGAATCCCGTTCCGATCTCACCTTCTGTACCTGTGTTTGGTCCCACAACTTCTGTAAATAACTTACACTTAGTTTCCTCACTCATACCTGCTCCTGTATCCTTTATAGAAATCCTAGTTTGGGTTAGCATTGATGTGATCGAAATAATAACTTCACTTCTTCTATGGCTAAATTTCAAGGCATTTAACAAGATGTTTTTCAGAATAGTTCCCAAGTGCGAACGATCCATATAAACAACTACGCTATCACAAACCTGTATACTAATTTGAATTTCCTTTTTTGCGGCCATAAGTGCTACAGAAGCTATCACACTTTCTAGAACTGGTTTCAGCACTATTTTCTGTGAAAGCGCTGCGTAATGATCCTCTGCTTTATTGATCCAGTTTGTTAAGGTTTCTGCTGTCTGATTAATCTCTAACAGTTGCGCACTGATTTTTTTCAGAAGTGACTTCGACTCTCTTTCATCAACATCTCCTGATATAATCATGTCAAGGCATTGGTAAGAGGTGGTGATGGGCGAACGCATGTCGTGCGCCATAATCGCATAAAACTGCTCTTTCTTTTGATTCTGCAAATTCAGATAGTTCTTCTGTTTTAGAATTAACAATTGATACCGTTGTTGTATAGATATAAAATATTTTACCAGTAAAATAATGAAAAATAAATTGATCATTAGATTCGTCGCCATCCTAGTTTTAATCACATCCTCATCATAATGAAACTCCATTCCAATATATTTAGGAATAAGGATAGCCACTGCTACGATAATATTGCATATCAGTTGCTGGGAAAATCGTTCTAATATTAATAAGCTGCTAATTGCGACACATATTAAGTGATATTCGGCATCGCCATACGTGAGATTTACAATCACAAGAATTGCAATAGATGAAGATACTAGCAATATTTTTCCAGCTTCAAAGAACTGCTTAGAATTGAGATATAGTACGATTAAAAGCGTCATCAAATAAAACGTATCAGCTATAGTCATATAAACTGGATTATGACTACGATTTAATACGGTAAATAATATGGTAATAATGAATGACCAAACAGAAATCGTGTTGATCATACGCGTACGAATATTCTGTTGTGAGATGTCCTCGTTTTTGATACCTATTTCCTCTACTTTTCTGTTTATACGCGCAAAAAAATCTAGCACATTCATATTTTGTCGGTTAATCCTCTTGCGAAATTAAAAAATGATTGTTTTTTAAGACTTGTTATATTATTAAATTTCCTCTCATCACCATTGATAAGACAGTTAAATAACTATTGTGGCAAAGAATATCTAACCTAAAGTAGGTAACACAAAAACTCATAAAAAGTGTTGTAGAAAGCTTGAAAAAAGCCTTCAAAGACTACATAATGAAACTTGCTATACATTATCAGAGATAATTCCTAATATACGACAATTATCCAAATCTTTCTTCGCAAGCTCGTAATTCCTTGTCATACTTTCCTCATACTTTAATTCTGATTGAAAAAGCTTTTCTGCGACCTTATATCCAAGATAAAGTTTAACAAAATTTGCTGGAGTTATTTAGTGTGAAAAATATTTATTTCAAACAAAACAATTACCTTTATAATATAATAGCAGTGCTATTTAGTGTACAATTGTTAAGAGATATGCGGATATTAATTGTGGAGGATGAGAAGAGTCTTGCTCAAAATGTAATAGATTTTCTTAAAAAAGACAGACTAGAAACTTACTGGACCTCTACTATTCAACAAACTAAAAACTTCTTATTGAGCAATCAGATGGATGTTGTTTTATTAGATTTGGTATTACCCGATGGACAGGGAATGGAATTGGTACCATTTATAAAATCAAATGCCAGATCTACAAAAGTAATTATCGTTTCTGCTAATAACTCTATTGATTACAAGTTAATCGGGTTGAATAGCGGTGCAGATGATTACATGACGAAACCATTCTCACTACCCGAACTGAAGGCCAGAATAATGGCTGTAAAGAGGCGTGGATCAGAAGATTCTGAACAGTCAATTCTGCAATTCAACGAAATCGTAGTAAACCTGGAGCAGTATGAATGTAAAATCATGGGACAAATCGTGCCTCTTACCAAAAAGGAACTTTTATTGTTAACGTATTTTTTAAACAACAAGCGCAGAGTTTTATCCAGACAGGCTATCGCAACACATCTTTGGGAAGATTATACCTACAATTTGGATAATATAGACTTCATCTATCAACACCTTAAAAATCTCAGAAAGAAGATTAAAGATGCTGGCGGAGGCGATTATCTTAAGACTATTTACGGCATAGGATACAAGTGGTGCGAGTAAAATGGATCTTAGTACCCGAGTCACCTATTACTTTACAAGTATAGTCCTTGTATCACTTATCTTTGGATTTCTGATCTTTTACTTTGCTGTGGAAAGGTCGACTTCTCAATCTGCATTAGGTAAGCTGAAAAATCTAAATCATGTCATCGAAGAACGGATTTCGCAAGGGCAGTCCGTTGACCTACTAAGGCAACAATTTCCACACGTCCGTATTACAATGCTCAACGAATCGCAGGATAGTTTGGTGAGTATGGTGGTATCCGAAACAAATTATTCATGGAATGAAGCGTTTCAAACAAATGTCCATCGTGTCACCGTCGATTCATATCCTTTTATTGACTGTAAACATTACGCCATACAATCAGAGATAAATCTTACTATTATAGACGAGGAATTCTTAGTTGGCTTACTCATGGTGGTTGCATGGATATTTGTATTTATTATCATTTCCGTCTTATTCCTAGGAGAATTAATCTCTCGAAATTTGTACAGTCCTTTCTACAATTTATTGCAACAAATGAGCAATTTTGATGTGCGTAAGAAAAGGCCAATAACAACGACAATAACCTCCATTAAAGAATTAAAAAGGTTGAATGTGATCATGCATCATTTGACGCGGCAGACCATCAGACACTACGATGTACTGCAGGAGTTCACCGAGAACCTGGCGCACGAGATACGGACTCCACTAGCAAACATTAAAGGGAAGATCGAATTACTAATGGATCGTGACTTGACCGAAACAGATTTACAAAGCTTAAGTTCGATGTACGATAGTGTATTGCGCGTTTCTTCTATCAATAAATCTTTGGTCTTATTAATGCGTTTGGAGCAACATCCGCCAGCAGGAGAATCGGTCGATGTTATGCAAGATATTCGTACGACCATATCAGAATACGAAGAATTGATGGAAATGAAAAATATCAGTATTGACGTAAAAACAGAAGGAGAGTGCCATTTATTTATAAGTAGACTGTTGTCGCCCATGGTTTGGTCAAATTTATTAAGTAATGCCATCCGTTACAACTACGTCGGAGGCCAAATACAAATAACTATCTACCCGGATCAGGTATACATCAGAAATACGGGATTGAGCAAAGGACTGGACTCCTCGATTATTTTTAATCGCTTTCAATCTAGCCTCAACAATCCTGATGCAATAGGTATTGGTTTGGCCTTGGTACGTAAAATCTTAAATACCTATGGCTACGAGATATCCTATGAATATAAAAACAGCATGCATTGCTTTCTTGTTAATTCCTAAAATTTACAAAGTTTCTTCAAAATTAAATCAGATTTGATGGTTTCATTCGCGTTGTGGTTTCACCCGCTAACCGAATTATAAAATGAAACTTAAACTATTACTATGTATTCTAGTAGTGTGTAGCATGCAGGCTATTGCACAAGAAGATAAAAAGGATGAATCCCATAATATTCGAGCAGATGATATTCTCTTTAGCGATCCATTCAAAAGTTCTTTAGGAGAAATGCTCATAAATTTCGGAAATGCGGAAGACAAATTTCTTCGATTCTCTCTTTCCAGTCAATTATGGCTTCGAATGGTAGAAAACAATCCCGGCACAGCAGTGAACAGTCATCCACAAGATAATACATACGATGCCAGCATTCGACGTATGAGGATCATCATGAATGCCCAATTATCTAATTGGTATTCGATTCAAATGCAATTCGGTATTAATAATCAATCATTTATATCTGGTGGACCAAATGACGGTACAGGAGCTTTAGGAGCAGGCAAAAAACCTCAGATATTTTTCATGGATGCCTATAATGAAGTGGCATTAAAGCCTCGCATCAATGCCATTTCTAAAACACTCAACAGGAATCACCTATATGTAGGTCTCGGATTACATGGCTGGGCGGGTGTTAGTCGGATGACGAATGCTAGTACAACAAAAATGCTGACAGCAGATCTACCTGTATTAAATTTCCCTAATATTGAGGTCTCTGATCAGTTTGCACGACAATTTGGTGTCTTTGCGCATGGAGAGTTTGATCGATTCAATTACCGCGTTGCGATCAATAAGCCATTCGCGACTGATCGCCTACCTACTTTGCCAAACGTAGCAGTAGAAAACAATCTGGCGGGTGCTTTATCCTATTCCATGTACGGCATGTACCAATTTTGGGATAAGGAATTGACCAGTACAGCATTTTTTGCGGGTACGTATCTGGGTTATAAACGTGTCTTCAATATTGGTGGAGGGATATATTTTACTAAAGATGCAGCCCTAACATTTAGTACAGATCGGGATGTACTCACATCCCATAATCAGACAAATGCCGGTTTGGACGTATTTGTAGACATGCCAATAGGTGCGAAAGAGAAAGAAGCGGCTTTTAGCTTTTATTCGGTTATCTACAAAAATCAATTTGGTCCAAATTATTTAAGATTCTCCGGAATTCTAAATCCTGGAGAAGAAAACCCTGACTTTGAAGGGCAAGTGGCTTTAGAGGGTTTTGGGAATAATAGGATTTTAAATGGTACGGGATATGTGTGGTACACCCAAACCGGTTATGTCCTCCCTAAATTCAGCAACAAATTTAAGGTTCAGCCATTCATATCCTACGAATACAAAGATTTTGATGGCGTCAACCAGATTGGTCACTTTTATAATTTAGGCGCCAACTTATACATATTATCTCAAAATGCTAAGCTCGTATACCAATATCAATCTAGGCCGCTTTACACGATAGACACCCGTCAAGTTTTTACACGCCGAGGAGAGCATATTTTATCATTACAAATAACCTTATAATTTTATATTTCTATGATGAACAACATGACAAAAATTACTGACCCATCCTTAGGGGAAGGAAATGGGCACAGTAGCGAATTAACTGTCAAAGCACGATTGAAAGCAATAATGGGTGGATCTATCGGCAATTTGGTAGAGTGGTATGACTGGTACGCATACTCCGCATTTGCTATTTATTTTTCTTCATCCTTTTTTCCGGAGGCAGACCAGACCACACAATACCTGAATTCTGCTGGTATTTTTGGAGTCGCATTCTTGATGCGACCGGTCGGTGGCTGGCTATTCGGTACAATAGCCGACCGTGTTGGTCGCAAAAAAGCAATGACCATGTCTGTGTTGCTCATGTCCTTCGGTTCATTGCTAATCGCGTTAACGCCTACCTATACGACAGTGGGCGTGATTGCACCGATTTTATTACTCGTTGCCCGCCTATTGCAAGGGCTTAGCGTGGGAGGAGAGTACGGCGTATCTGCTACCTACCTCTCCGAAATGGCAACTGCAGATAGACGAGGTTTCTATTCTAGTTTTCAATACGTTACTCTAATCGGCGGACAGTTGATCGCTTTAGGAATACAACTTGTTTTACAAAAATTCCTGCTCACAGAGAGTCAACTGATGGAATGGGGATGGAGAATACCATTTGTGATTGGTGCTATATTATCAGTTATTGCATTGTATCTGCGAAAAAACCTACATGAAACGGATTCTTTTGAAAGAAACAGAACACAAAGTGAGCAAGAATTGCAGGATACGTCCACGCCGGAAAGCACGCGTAAAGAAGGTTCAATACGAGAATTGTTGCGTTATCCGAAGGCATTAGTCACGGTAGTTGGGCTTACACTTGGTGGTACGCTGGCATTTTATACCTACACGACCTATATGCAAAAGTTTTTGGTCAATACCGTTAACCTGACCAAAGAGCAATCTACTTTAATCTCCTTCCTGTCTTTGTTTATTTTTGCCGCTTTGCAACCTGTATTTGGCCTACTATCAGACAAAATTGGTCGAAGACCACTGCTTTTAGGATTTGGTATCTTAGGTACCGTGTGTACCGTACCGTTGCTTACGGGTTTAAGCCGAGCTACATCAGTATGGGAGGCATTTGCTTACCTTATGGTAGCGCTAATCATCGTTTCAGGATACACATCCATCAACGCCGTGGTGAAGGCAGAAATGTTTCCTGCTAGTATCCGCGCATTAGGTGTAGGATTGCCCTATGCATTGACGGTTAGCATATTTGGCGGTTCAGCAGAATATATTGCCCTATTCTTGAAGAAGAACGGAGTAGAAACCTACTATTACTGGTATATCACAGCCTGCATAGCCTGTTCATTGATTGTCTACATTTTTATGAAAGACACTAAAAAAACCTCACTACTAAATAAAGATTAAGCCATCTCACGGAGGTAATTGTGTTACGTTCCGCGATGAACTCTTAAAAAAAGTTAAACAGGATGTTTGACTATTTATACATAAAACCTTTAACCTTTGTATCTGTTCTTATAAGGTCCGATAAATATTTTTCGGATCTTATAAAAACATAAAATCATGGGAAAAGTTGGAATATTACAAGATTTGATCGAAATTAATAACGATCGTGTAGCAGGCTTTGATAAAGCTAATGAGGATATCAAAGATGAGAATATCGACTTAAAGCAGGTGTTTTCAAAATATGCTGATCAGAGCAGACGCTTTGCGCAAGAACTAAGTGCTGAAGTTGGTAGATTGGGAGAAGAAGTAGATACGGATAAAAGTGTAGCGGGTACATTACACCGTGCATGGATAGATATTAAATCTGTATTTAGTGGCGGTGATCGCAAAAGCATCCTTGACGAAGCAGAACGCGGAGAAGATGCGATTAAAGCAGCCTATAAGAAAGCACTTGAAGATGTAGAAATTACGGGTGAGTTGAGACAGGTTTTGACTGCTCAAGCACAGGAAGTTAACGAAGGTCACGATACGATAAAAGCATTGCGCGATCTATCAAAGTAACAATTGCCTTCAAATAATGAGGGTAGAGTAAGAATATTTAAGGCATCTGTATAAATAATAGGATTTATACAGATGCTTTTTTTGTGCTATGCTAATTTTCCGTATTGACCTGTGTGGTGAGCACTTCTGCTATCAAATTGGATTCATAACCTCTGCCAAGTGCATATTGAAAAAGTTTATGTTTTCTTTTGTAACTGTTTTCCTCGTTTATCAATTGGTTCTTCTTAGTTATAATTGACTCCAGACGAGCATAATATTCTTCTGCTTCGATCTCTGTTAATGCAATTCGGATCAATGGATTAGAAATTTGCTTCATTTTTAATCCCTGCTTGATCTTTATCTTTCCCCATCCTTTAAGCTTAAATTTACCTCGCACATATGCACGAGCAAATCGCTCTTCATTTAAAAAGTTGTCTTCTATCAGCAGACTAATGGTTGCTTCTACGTCACCCGAGTGAAGCCCCCAACTATACAACTTATCTCGCACTTCTTGCTGTGCCCGTTCCTGAAATGCACAATAGCTCTCGGCTTTTGCTTTTGCCTGCATAGGCGTATACACTTTCTTCGGGCGTTCACTTTCTAGCATACAGAATGGCTTTGCTGCAAAAATACTGGTTTTCGTGGATTGCTAAAGAAAATAGATAATGCGAATTTTAAGAATACATATCACACTTTAGATATCATCTTATGAAAACATACTCCACATTCGCCTATGCGTACTACCTATTTATAGCGGTATCACTCTCTCTGACTGCCTGTTCTAAGAGCGACGGAATAGGAGATGATGATACCGGTGGTAGTTTGAATAACCTTTCGGGAACGATTTATTATGACTGGGCTACAGAAGGAATTCTACGGTTCACAATGCCGTCAGGCTCAGGTGGCGCATTCATACCAGACAATCGTAAGTTGAATAACTTTGATGTCTCTCGAGATGGCGCCGAGCGGCTTACTGTTGTTAATGAAAGTACATTAGGTGTTTACCCGATCCGCTTCACGATCAGTAACATGTCCGACAATGCTACATTGGAAAACTTTGTATATAACAGTCCCGGATTAAATGCATTTTGTAAAGGATATTTGTCGCACGATAAAAGCTTGATCATGATTACATCAAATGATGAAGACGATGGCATTACGATTCTGCGCAGAAACGGCGAGTTTGTAACCCGTTTAATTGACATTAATGGCGAGGAATTTGATTTCAACGAAACCCGACTTTGGCTTCCCAACAATGGGATATTGCTTACACACAAAAATTTCATCATTCGCTTGGATCCGCCGTACACTTCTGGCAAGCTAGTTAAAGATATGGCCTATGATGATTGGGGAGATCTGGCGGTGAATCCTGCAGGAACGCAATTGCTTGTTCGTATTGGCAACCACCTGCATACCATGGATATGAACGGATCAGAACCGGTGAAAATTACAGAAAGTAACTTCAAAGAAGCAGAATCTGTATTTTCTCCAGATGGTAAGCATATCTTAGTGGGATCCGACTATAGACAGACCGGACCTTTTGGCTATGTATGGAATATGAAGATTATCCCTAATGATGGCAAAGTGTATAATGTAGATCCAGTAGTTGCTAATTCATCGGGTGTGATTCCCGTGATTTGGCGCGACGGAAAGATAGAAGCGGCAGGCGGGCAAGTGATTTGGCGCTAATGCATGCAACTTCATCCGTAATTCCGTAACTTTCCTATTTGGAGAATACATCCTATTCTATGAAGGGTTGCCGTTGGCTTATTGGCGTCATATTATCTCTTGCAGCTTACTCTGCCAGCGCACAGTCTATGCGTGATATTCAGGAGTACGGAGATAGTATTTACCAAACAATCAAAGTACGTCCGGATAATGAAGACAAAGCATTTGCACTGTTAGATCTCAGTTTCTTTTGGGGCGACTATGATACAGCACAGGCTTTTCAGTATATCGAACAGGCACAAACGCTCTTTCCTAAAAATAAAGACCATGCATTTCAAGGCGGAGTAATTGACTTTTATAGGGCATCTGCCTACTTTGACGCGGATCCAGATAAAGCTAAACAGCTGTATATGGCTGCGGAAAAAAACCTAAAACAAATAAATACAGAACGGGCAACACGGTACCGCATTCGCTTGTGGTCCAGCTATGGCGCATTGTTGCAGCGCGAAGGTCGTGCACGTGAATATGTAGAAGCTTTGATCACCCGTGTAATTCCTATGGCGACAGCAATTCGCGATACGTCATTATTAGGCAACAATTACCAGAATGTCGCTATGGCGCTGATGAATATGCAGGATTACAAAAAAGCTGATAGGTACTACAAGCAAGCCATCTCGATGCTTCGAGATGAATCGGCCAGCGATGAACATCGACTTACCGCATACGTAAATGCCGCACGTAACGCCATATTTCAACAGCATCTTGATCAGGCAAAGGTGCTATTGCAACTAGCTGCAAAGACACTTGATTTGATTCCGCTATCCACCTACGGCCCAATGTATTATACGGTGTATGGTAGTTACTGGAAGAAAAAAGGAAACTGGGAAAAAGCATTTGCCCAGTTTGACAAAGGCCTTGCTATGGCTCGCACACTCCAGAGTGAATCTTTGGCCGCAACGGTATTGTTTGATCAATATGAAGCTTATCGAGATGCGGGCAGATTGCCCCAAGCCAGACAATCGCTTTTGGAAGTATTGCCTTATGTAGAAAGCAGCGCCATCTGGCGCAATAAGCAGCGATTGTATTATAATCTGGCCATCATTGAAAATGATCTTGGTAATTATCAGCAATCAGCAGCTTGGTACAAAAAATATGCTGCGGTGGTAGATACCCTGACATCAGATGCGAATGAAACCCGAATCTTGGAGTTAGAAAAGAAATATCAAACCGCCGAGAAGGAAAGAGAACTATTGCTTACCCAAGAAAAGAATCAAGCGCAACAAATCTCATTGATACGTACCAGGGGCTGGATCGTGACCTTGTTATTTTGTTGTATTCTACTGTTGATGTTCGTTTTTATTGGCTATAGTAGTTTGCGTAATCGCAAACGCTTAAATGCTCAAAAGGATAAATTGCAGATATTCAACGCTATGGCTCATGGAGAAGAACAGGAGCGGAGCCGCATCGCCCGAGATCTACACGACGGATTAGGAGGTATACTGGCTGGTATTAAATTAAAATTGTCGGCCATCGTATCTCAAGCTACTCCTAATGCCCGTACTGCACAGATCGCTGAAAAAGATCCCTTGCAGGAACTCATTCATCAAGTCGATTATTCGGTAGACGAAGTGCGTCGGGTAGCGCGAAATATGATGCCCGAATCCTTACGTACGATGGGGCTGGAATCCGCGCTCAGCGACTTATGCCGAAGCATGCAACATGCCGGTCTGCAAGTCAATTTTAGCGCTACCAACTTATCGGGCGATTACGATCAACGGTTTCTTTTAGGAACCTATCGTATTGCGCAGGAATTATTGACCAATACCGTCCGCCATAGTGGTGCTTCTCGCGCTTGGCTGCAGTGTAGTGAAGATACTCCCCATTTTTACTTATCGATAGAGGATAATGGAAGAGGTTTTGACAAATCTAAAACAGAAACCGGATCTAGTGGGATCGGGCTTCAAAATATTCAAAATAGAGTCGATCTGCTCAATGGCCAAATAGAGATCGATACCGCGCCGGGTCAAGGTGTTTCTATTCACATAACCTTATATACGCATGTCTGAAATCATACAAGTTATCGTGGTCGACGATCATCCATTAGTGCTCCGTGGCTTTGAATACATCCTTGCCGCGGCGAAAGACATGCAGTTGAGTCGGTCTTTTGAGGATGCGCGAGAAGCCATCGCTTTTTTAGAGAACGCGCATGTTGATGTCGTTTTATTGGACATCAACATGCCGAATATGGACGGATTCCAAGCCATACAAACTATACAAAAGCACTATCCCGATATTCATGTAATTGCGATTAGCAATCTAAACGAAGCTAGCGTAGCTACACGTATGCTTCAACATGGTGCCGCAGGTTACCTGCTCAAGAATGTGTCGGCAGATGAACTTATCGCGGCCATACATGCTGTCTGTCGCGGAGAAAAGATCATTGCACAAGAGATGCAGGATATGTTGAAACAGGCTGATCACACGGTGCCTATCGTAACACGCCGAGAGCAGGAAATACTTTTACTGTTGGCGAAAGGTTTCACCACCAGCAAAATTGCCGACGATATGTTTATCAGTCCTTTAACAGTAGAAAGCCACCGTCGCAACCTTCTCCAGAAGTTTAAGGTGACCAATGTAGCCTCATTGATTCATAGAGCGACAGAAATGAAATTTATCTAGCGCGCAGTACCGGTACGAGAAGCAAACAAAAGAACCCTATCCCATGTTGCTTCTTGTACTATGTTGACATTTACCGATAAAGGAATTTATTGCGAGCCTGGCAAATTTTATATCGACCCCTGGAAGCCTGTCGATTTTGCTATCATTACGCATGGACATGCCGATCACGCCAAGTGGGGCATGAAAAACTACCTATGTCACCACTATACCGTTCCCATTTTGCAAAGCAGGATTAGTGCAGATATTTCCGTGCAAGGTATTGGTTATAATGAAGTTATTTCACGCAATGGTGTTAAGATTTCTTTACATCCTGCTGGCCACATTATCGGTTCAGCACAAATACGTTTAGAATATAAGGGTAAGGTTTCTGTCGTTTCCGGTGATTATAAGATTCAGGAAGATGGGCTGTCGACACCATTCGAACCCGTGAAATGCCATGAGTTTGTAACAGAAAGTACCTTCGGATTGCCTATTTATCGCTGGCAATCTGTAGCCACACAAAACGAACAATTACAACAGTGGGTGAGGAGCAATCAAGAGCAAAAAAAGACGTCGGTATTTGTGGGTTATTCGTTGGGCAAAGCGCAGCGAATTATGCAAGCGATGCAGGATGCCGGTCCACTATATGTTCATTATTCCATTGGTAAATTGAATCTCGCATTTGAGCAGATCGGTGTTCGTCTTCCAAAATATGAAATTGTAGACCTACGGGAAGATGTCAAACATTTGGATCAGGGAATCGTAATCGTGCCACCATCATTGTTAGAATCTAAGGTGATCAAGAAAATTCCACATATGGCACACGCGATATGTTCCGGATGGATGCAGGTACGTGGAGCCAGAAGATGGCGCAGCGCGGATGCGGGTTTTCCAATAAGTGATCATGCCGATTGGGAAGGATTGATTGAGGCCGTGAAAGCCACGGGTGCGGAGCAGGTGCACGTCACACACGGACAAACGGCAGTATTCGCCAAATACTTAAATGAGATTGGCATTCCGGCAGATGAAGTACCGACAGAATATGGTCGTGAAGAAGAGGATGAAAGTCCGGAAAATGTGGAGGTGCCCTCATGAAAGCATTTGCAGATCTTATTTATGCCTTAGACAGCACCAATAAAACTACCGCGAAGCTAGAAGCCATTCAGTTGTTTTTGCGTGATGGAGATGAGAAAGACAAATTGTGGTTTCTTGCCCTGTTTACGGGCAAGCGTCCAAAGCGACCATTAACCACGACTTTATTGAAATTGTGGGTGATGGAAGTAACCCAAATTCCCGAATGGCTATTTTTAGAATCTTACTCGGCAGTGGGTGATCTTGGCGAAACCATTGCCTTGGTGCTTCCTCCGCCATCTCGTATTGTAGAGCGTACCCTGTCGGAATGGATGACAGATATTATCTCGTTGAAAGACAAGACGGAGGTCGAAAAGAAAGCCTTCGTATTACAAGCTTGGGATACCTTACCCGCCCATGAGCGATTCATCTTCAATAAGTTATTGGGCGGTAGCTTTCGGATCGGTGTATCCTCCAAAACGCTTATAAATGCTTTATCTCGATTTTACGACATGGAGGAAAGTGCTGTTGCACATAGCATTATGGGGCATTGGAAAATGGAGGATGTGCTATTTGAGCAATTGGTGAAAGGACATTACAGTGATACCGAGTTATCCAAACCCTACACGTTCTGCCTGGCCTATGCTTTGGAGAAAGAATTGTCGGATTTGGGTGATCGTTCCGAATGGCAGGCGGAGTACAAATGGGATGGCATTCGTGGCCAGTTTATTAAACGGGAAGGCGAAGTGTTCATATGGTCTAGAGGCGAGGAGCTAGTTACAGAGCAATTTCCAGAAGTAGTCGAAGCGCTTTCGAGTTGGGAAGGCAATTTCGTAGTAGATGGTGAGATTCTAGCCTATAAAGACGCGCAAGTGCTACCTTTTAGTGAGTTGCAGAAGCGTTTAAACCGAAAGGTGATCTCCAAAAAAATGTTGACTGATGTACCCGTTTCTGTATTTCTCTATGATCTTTTAGAATATGACGGGGCGGACTGGCGCGCGCGTCCTTTGGCAGAACGACGCCTGAAGTTGGAAGAACTCGTTGCAAAAAATCCCGGTACGTCTTTACGCTTATCGGAGGTCATTTCTACGCAGGATTGGCATGCTTTACCTGCCATTCGCGAAGATGCGCGTTCGCTTAATAGTGAAGGCTTGATGCTCAAGCATCTCGGATCTCCATATCATAGTGGACGAAAAAAAGGGGATTGGTGGAAATGGAAGGTAGATCCATTGACGATTGATGCGGTGCTGGTGTATGCACAGAAGGGCAGTGGTCGTCGTAGCGCATACTACACGGATTATACGTTCGCCGTTAGGCGCGACGAAGAACTCGTAACCATAGCAAAAGCGTATTCAGGGTTGACGGATAAAGAAATTCAGGAAGTAAGCCGATTTGTGAATCGTAATGCCACCGAAAAGTTTGGTCCGGTACGCACGGTAAAGGCAGAATTGGTCTTTGAAATTGCTTTCGAAGGCATTGCCTTAAGTAATCGGCATAAGTCTGGCGTGGCGTTACGTTTTCCGCGTATATTGCGCTGGCGTAAAGACAAGACCGTGGCAGACATAGACAATATAGAGGAAATTAAAAAGCTAATACCATCCAGTACCTGATTGCATGAAGATTTCGGCTAAAAATATAGGCCAAACTGATGGCTATGGTATTATTACGAGCTGGATGGCCGAAAAAGGAAATCGACCCTTCAGCTTTCAGGAAAAGACATGGGCGGCCTACGCGTCGGGAAAGAGCGGTATGGTGGTAGCACCGACAGGATTCGGCAAAACGTTTTCTGTTTTTTTGGCAGTACTGCAAGATTTTATGAATCAACCCGATAGTTATCGGGCTGGACTAAAATTGATCTGGATTACGCCCATTCGTAGTCTGGCAAAGGATTTGGCGCGCGCCATGCAAGAAGCGATTGATGAAATAGGCTTAGATTGGGTGGTCGATGTCCGAAATGGCGACACGGATGTAAAACGCAAACAGCAGCAAAGCAAACAGATGCCGGATGTTTTACTGGTCACGCCCGAGAGTTTACATCTGCTATTAGCACAAAAAGCGCGAGACAAATTTTTCAAATCCTTACGTTGTGTGGCCGTAGATGAGTGGCACGAATTGCTGGGCACTAAACGCGGAGTGATGGTGGAGCTGGCATTGGCTTATCTGAGGCACAGCTATGGTAAGCTGCGCATCTGGGGAATTACGGCTACGATCGGCAATCTGGATCAAGCATTGGATGTGCTGATTCCGCCACCGCTGAAAAGTACCAAGATTGTGGCGACCGAAAAGAAGATCATCGAGATTCAGCCGGTATTCCCAGATGAGGTAGAAGTACTGCCTTGGGCCGGCCACATGGGAGGCAAGCTGGTCGAACAAGTAGTTCCGATCATTTTGGCCAGTCGCTCGACCATTGTGTTTACCAACACCAGAGGACAAAGTGAAATGTGGTATCAGCTTTTACTGGAAGCACATCCAGATTTTGCGGGACAAATCGCCTTACACCACGGCTCTATAGATGGTGCTATTCGGGAATGGATCGAAGATGCACTCAGCGAAGGAAAACTCAAAGCCGTGGTCTCTACTTCTTCGTTGGATTTAGGAGTTGATTTTAAACCTGTGGATACGGTGATACAAATTGGCTCCAGCAAAGGCGTAGCACGTTTTATGCAGCGAGCCGGCCGAAGCGGACATTCCCCGTTTGAGGTATCTAAAATCTACGTCGTTCCTACCCACTCGCTGGAGTTAATCGAAGTAGCGGCATTGAAAGAAGCGGTGAAGTCCAATACGATTGAATCACGCGACCCGATGGTGCAAACTTTCGATGTGCTGGTGCAATTTCTCGTGACCATCGCATTGGGTGGAGGCTTTCGACCAGCAGACATGATGGCCAGAATGAAAGATACGCACGCCTTTTCATACCTCACGGAAGAGGAATGGGCTTGGTGTCTATTCTTCATTACCCGTGGCGGACAGATCGGTGCTAACTACGAAGAATTTCACAAGGTAGTTGAAAATGAGGAAGGACTGATGGTGGTGACGAAACGGCGAATTGCCATGCTGCACCGCATGAATCTCGGCGTGATTGTGAGTGAAGCCATGATGCGCGTACGATTTACTTCCGGAGGTTATATTGGTATGATTGAGGAGTATTTTATTTCAAAACTAAAGGCAGGCGAAAAATTCATTTTGGCCGGTAGGGTACTGGAATTGGTGCGCATTAAGGAAATGACGACCTACGTCCGCTTATCTTCTGGTAAGGCGATCACACCAAGCTGGCTGGGTGGCCGACTGCCACTGAGTTCCAATTTAAGCCATTTTCTACGACAGAAGTTAGCGCGTTCCGCGCACCCTTCTGCCAAAGAGCAAGAATTACGCTTTCTGCATCCACTATTTGCCCGGCAAAAAAATTTCTCCCATATACCCAATGAAGATGAATTTCTGGTGGAGCTGATTGTCACCAAAGAAGGATACCATCTGTTTATGTATCCTTTTGAAGGTCGTTTAATCCACGAAGTGATGGCCGCCCTAATGGCTTACCGTATTAGCCGCTATTTTCCTATTACCTTTTCCATGGCGATGAATGATTACGGTTTCGAACTATTTTCCGATACCGAAATTTCACTTAGCGAAGCACAGGTAAAGGAGATCTTAAGTGCAGACCACCTAATGGAGGATGTCTTATCGAGTATAAACTCTACAGAGATGGCTAAGCGTAAGTTTCGCGATATCGCCGTGATTTCAGGTATGGTTATACAAACCTTTCCCGGCGCTCAGAAGAACAATAAGTCACTTCAATCCTCTTCTGGAATTATTTTTCAGGTTCTGGAAGATCACGATCCGCAGAATTTACTACTCCGACAGGCCTATACGGAGGTATTTAATCAGCAGCTGGAAGAGCCGCGATTACAAAGCGCGTTCAAACGTATAAATTCCAGCAAGATTATCTTTAAATTTGCCACGGGTTTTACGCCGCTAAGCTTTCCTATCAAGGTAGATAGTATGCGGCAATCGCTTTCCAGTGAAGATTTGGCGACACGCATCCGTCGGATGCAGGAAAGTGGGAACAAGCCCGGAAAAAGGCGACGATGAACATACAGGAACAAGCGATTGATTTTGCAGGGGAGACACTGATGCTGACCAATCAGCGGGTGGTGTATTGGCCTGTTGAAAATACATTGATTCTGTCGGATCTGCACGTAGGCAAGGCGGCACATTTTCGTAAATCGGGAATAGCATTGCCACAGCAGGTAGCGAGCCGGGATATGGATCGTTTGAGACTGCTTTTGGAGCATTACCAACCCCAAAAAGTGCTGATTACCGGGGATCTGCTTCATGCGGGTCTAAATTCGGAAGTAGCGTTTTTGAAAGACATCATCGAAGAGACAACGAGCGAATTTTTACTGGTAAAAGGCAATCACGATCGCTTATCTGATCGGGGGTTTGCAGATTTGGGAATTCGTCTGCTGGCAGACGGATTTTCTATACGAAATATTCATTTTACACACGGTGATCAGCGATCTTCGTCAACTGCTCATACCATCAGTGGCCATTTACATCCGGGAGTTCATGTACAGGTTGGTCGCAAAAGTACCATGCGATTTCCTTGCTTCGTGCTGTCTGATTCGCAATTAATATTACCGGCGTTTAGTCTTTTTAGCGGACTGGATACCAAAAGTGTGCCCGAAGGGGCGGCGTGTTATGCCATCTATGAAGACGGTCTGTTTCACGTAAGTTGTTGATTTCAAAAATACCATGTATATAACATTATTAGTTCTTTCGATCCTTTTGATCGTGCTCAGTGTATTGCCTTTTATTCAAAATCAACACTGGGTATTCCGCGTACCAGAGTTCATGCGTTTACAATTACTCTTCTTACAACTGATCATATTCCCGATCACGTTTTTCTATGTAGGTAACGGTTTGTGGATATGGGTGCTGCAAGTTGCTCAAGCGGCATTAATCGGTTTCCATTTGTACATTTTCATCCGTTATACCAAGTTTTGGCGAAGCCAACGAAGTAAAGATGTTGGCGGTGAAACTTCTGAAAAAGTGCAGATCATTGCGTGCAACATCTATCAATACAATACCCAATACCATCGCTTTATTGATCTGATTAAGCAAGAAGATCCTGATGTCTTTGTCACGATGGAAAGCAATGGTCCTTGGGAAGAAGCGATGCGTGCGTTGGAAGATGCTTATCCAAATTACCAGAAGGTGACATTAGAGAATACCTATGGTATGCATTTATACACACGATTAAAAATGCACCGTGCAGAAACACATTACTTCGTGGCAGACGATTTGCCAAGCATAGAGGCGGAGTTAGAAACGGCGGATGGGCATCGCTTTATACTTTTTGCAGTGCACCCACCACCACCAAGTCCTACAGAAGAGAAAAATTCGAAAGAAAGAGATGGTGATCTGTTATGTGTCGCAAAAAAAGTGCGGGATTACGAACTGCCTGTAGTAGTGGTTGGTGATTTTAATAATGTAGCTTGGGCACGCGCATCTATTTTATTCAAGAAGACGAGTGAGTTAATTGATGCGCGCATTGGTCGAGGCATCCTGGCTACTTTTCATGCGAAATACTGGTTCTTCCGAGTTCCCTTAGATCTATTATTTCATTGCAAAGCAGTATTTATAGATAAATTATTTATCTATCCGTCAATAGGTTCTGATCATTTTCCAATAGGCTGTACATTCCACATCAACCTAGACAGTGAAGTGCAACAAAAAGAAGTAAAACAATTGGAAGGAGATGACGCTGAAGAAGTGGAAGAGCGAATAGAAGAAGGCAAAAAAGAAGAGAGCGATAATCGGTAATCGCTCTCTGCTAATTAAATCGGTAATATATACTATTTAGACTATGCCCCTTGTCCAAGATTAATACTGAGACCACCATCAATAGTTAACGTGGAGCCGGTAACATAGTCGCTATCTGCCGAAGCGAGGAATACCGCCGCTGCCTTAATGTCTTTCGTTTCTCCAGCGCGTTTCATCGGAATATGTTGTTCCTTTTCTTCCTTTACCTTTTCATCGTCCATCGATTCTTGATTCATCTTAGTCAGGATCATACCTGGAGCAATATTATTTACTTGAATGTGTTGCTCGGCTAACTCTAATGCCAAACTACGGCTGAAATTTTTCAAACCACCTTTGGAAGCATTGTAGTCGCTGTTTCCTGCCGTAACCACATCTTCATGGATAGAACTTACGTTGATAATTTTACCGCCTTTTTGGGATGATTTGCGAAGCCGTAGATATTTTCGAGTACAATAGAATGGACCATACAAATTGGTTTTTATACAGGTATCAAACACCTCATTGTCCATGTCCACCACATTAATATTACTGCCATTAACACCCGCATTGTTTACCAAGATGTCTATCTGACCATATTCTTCCACAACCTTTTCAAAAACCTCATCAACACTCTCTTCCTTACTTACATCGAGATGATAAACAGTATGTACAATTTCCTGAGAACTTAAATAATCAGAAGTCTTCTGGGCGCTATCCTCATCAGAACGATAAGTGATAATAACTTTGGCTCCTTCTTCTCCTAAAGCTTCCGCAATGGCGCGTCCTATGCCAGAATCTGATCCAGTAATAATTGCCACCTTATTGTTTAGTTTTCCCATCTGTTTAATTTAATTTGTTTATTGAAAAAACAAGAACTCACCTGTTTTGTTTTTAGACTAACAGGTTAAAAACACAAGCTCCGAATTGTAATTTATTCAAGTTGTAATTTATTTATGCAAAAAAATTCTGGTTATCCCGCTATTGAAGACCATGGCGTTATCGGTAACATGCACACCGCTGCACTTGTAGCGATGGATGGTACGATTGATTTCATGTGCTTCCCCACATTCGATTCGCCTACAATCTTCGGCGCACTTTTAGATAAAGATAAGGGCGGCTATTTTAGCATTACGCCAGAAATGAAGGATGTCAATATCAAACAAATTTATATCCCTGGCACAGCTGTGCTGATCACCCGATTCTTTTCGGAAGATGGTATTGCAGAGATTACCGACTATATGCCGGTAGTAGAGGATTCTTGTTACACGTTTAATGCAATTGTTAGAAAGGTAAAAGCCATTCGTGGAAACATTAATTTCAAGATGCAATGCAAACCTCGGTTTGGCTACGCCAAAGTGGAGCATACCGCAGAACGTATCGACGATGCAATCTTGTTTCAGACAAAAAACAACGGACAATCTACCGTACGGCTATCTTCTACCCATGATATGATGTTACGGAATAACGATGCTTATGCATCCTTCACTTTGAAGGAGGGTGAAAAGAATATCTTCGTACTAGAGACAGCGAAAGAGGAGGGAGATGAAACTAATTTCCAAAACATCGAAGAATACGGTGTAGAAAATTATTTCTCCACCATAAAATACTGGCGTGACTGGCTCAAGCAATCCGTTTATCAAGGTCGCTGGCAGGAGATAATTCATCGTTCAGCGATCACGCTAAAATTGATGACCTCTATGCAGTATGGCTCTACCGTGGCCGCGATTACTTTTGGTCTTCCAGAAGAAATCGGTGGAGATCGCAACTGGGATTATCGCTTTACCTGGATCCGTGATGCGGCATTCTCCATGTTTGCATTCCTCAAACTTGGTTTCAAAGACGAGGCAAAAGCTTTTCTGGATTGGATTATTACGAATGATAAAGATCGTGACCTGCACCTATTATATCGGGTAGATGGTACATCGGAAATGGAAGAACAGGATCTGACCCACTTGGAAGGATACAGACAAAGCAAACCGGTACGAATTGGTAACGAAGCAAATAACCAACTGCAATTGGATATTTACGGCGAATTGCTTGATACGATCTATATTTACAATAAGATGTATAAGCCTATCACCTACGAGTTGTGGGAAATCATCGTTAAAGAAGTAGCACAAGTAGAAAAGCGCTGGAACGAACCGGATCATGGTATTTGGGAAATCCGAAATGAAAAGCATGAGTTCCTCCACAGCCGACTGATGTGTTGGGTAGCCATAGATCGCGCCATTAAAATTGGACAAGATCGTTCATTCCCTTACGATGCCGATCGTTGGCACCGTCTACGTAATGACATCTACAGAGATATTTATGAAAACTTCTGGAACGATGATATCAAAGCATGGGTGCAACACAAGGATGGCAAAAAGCTATCAAATCGTACCGATGCCAGTGTTTTGCTGATGCCATTAGTACATTTTATATCACCCGAAGAACCGCGTTGGGCATCTACAATGGAAGCGTTGGATAAGGAACTGCGTATCGATGTATTAGTGTATCGCTACCTGAATGACGAAAAAATTGATGGCCTCGAAGGGGAGGAGGGCACATTTACTATGTGCTCATTCTGGTACATTGAATGCCTTGCAAAGATGGGTCGAGTGGATGAAGCCGTAGAAAATTTTGAGAAGATGCTTAGTTACGGTAACCATCTGGGCTTGTTCGCAGAGCAAATAAGTAAGAAAGGAGAGCATCTAGGAAACTTTCCGCAGGCTTTTACCCATCTCGGATTGATCAGTGCTGCTTTAGAATTAAACAAGCAGATCAGCAGACAGACTGGCAGCGGTAAAGATGTCTATTAAACAGAATAATGAATCGTAAAATTTATATGATAGAAAAAACATTAAAAATAGCAGTCGCGGTGCCTTGCCAATTGGGTGAGTCACCGGTTTGGGACGACCGCCAACATTGTTTACACTTCGTCGACATCCTTTCGGCACATATTTATTCCTATTACCCAGCTGACAAGTCGGTAAAGGTAACTACGGTAAATGATCCTGTAGGTGCTATAGTTCCATGTCAGGACGGTCGCTTTCTAGCGGCTACTTCTAGCGGAATCTACTATATCACTTTACCACAGGGCCAACAAGAGTTCTTATTACAACCCGAACCTCATACGCCTAACAACCGTTATAATGATGGGAAAGTAGATAGTAGCGGTCGATTATGGATTGCGAGCATGCATCTGGAAGAACAGGAGGAAAAAGGAGCGATGTACGTCGTGTACCCAGATCTTAGTTCTAAAAAAGTATTAGATAATACGACCATATCGAACGGCCTTGATTGGGACAAGGCTGATAATATTTTTTATCATGTAGAAAGCGGTGATGCCACAATCAGGAGATTTGCTTATGATAAAATCCAGGTCGGTATTCATGATATGCAACCGATTGTTACCTTCCAGGAAGATGAAGGTGTACCAGATGGCATGACTTTAGATAGTGAAGGTATGATCTGGGTGGCACATTTTGGTGGCGGTTGCGTTACCAGAAGGAATCCAGAAAATGGAGAAGTTTTAGCGAAAATAGAACTACCTGTAAAACAAGTTACTAGTTGCGTATTTGGCGGTAAGCAGATGAATGATCTGTATATCACTACTGCAGCCAAAGGACTTACTGAGGCAGAATTAGCAGAACAGCCAGAAGCGGGATTTACATTTGTATTGGAAGATTTACCTTATAGAGGCCTAAAACCAAACAAATTTGTGCAAATCGTTTAATCTGTACCTCTCCAAGCATCATCTATCTAGAAAAACAAATTATTATTTATGTTAATTAGCAGAAAGATTCCAATACGATATATCTTTAATAAGATTCGTTTGGAACTCATGTATGTAATCATCATTGGTTCTGTTGTGAAATTTTTAACGCTGACGTTTATTGATTATATACCACCAATGCACATCTCTATACCGGCATTTATTGGTACAGCAATCTCCGTACTTCTTTCCTTCAATCTCAACCAGTCTTATGACCGGTGGTGGGAAGCACGTAAAATTTGGGGTGCCATCGTTAATGATAGCCGCAGTGTTGTGCTGCAACTGCAATCATTTGTATCGTCTGACCAGAAAGCGGTAATAGAACAAATTGCGCTTCGACACGTCGCTTGGTGTTACAGTCTGGGCCAAAATCTTCGTGGACAAGATCCAACACAGAATATCGAAGATCTAATTAGCCCAGAAGATCTGAAAGCATTAGACGGACATACCAATGTACCACTGGCTTTATTGCAACAAGGTGCTGTACAGGTGGCCAGTTTACGGAAAACGGGTGACCTTACTGAATTCAGTCATGTTCAGATAAATACCTCATTTGTAAAATTTTCAGATGAGATGGGGATGGCAGAGCGTATCAAAGGCACGGTATTCCCGGTCACTTATCGGCTATTTCTGCATTTTATGATCTATGTATTTGTAGTTACCTTGTCCATTTCACTTGGTGAAACTCCCAGCTTATTCGAATTACCACTTTTAGTAGTTAGTTCAAGCTGTTTCTTTTTGTTGGAACGAACTGCAACACACATGCAAGACCCATTTAGTAATCGCGCACACGATACACCGATGACGACAATAGCACGGAATATTCATATAAATACATGCGATCTTTTAGGAAAATCTGATAAGCCTGATCCTATTAAACCAGAGTCATTCTATTCATTATAAAAAGGTATACTGCTTTATAAAAGAACCCCGTCATGAAGAAATGGCGGGGTTCTTTGTACTTGTCCTATTTTACACCGTCTCTTTTTTGCTGGTAGGACAACCGTAATTGCGATAATCGTTATTTTAATGCAGCATCAATTTCCTGTTGCGTGGGTAAAGCTATAATTTCCAATGCTCCATCCGTCCGTTTTATATAGCCGAGGTCTTCGAATGCTTTGATCCAACCCTCCATGGGCCAAGTATCCCATTTAGCAAAGAAGTGAGATGCATTGATCGTGATACTTTTAAGGTGATTTATGGGAGGCTGATACGACGTATGGTATTGATGATAAGCATGTGCATCAATAGTGTGCAGGGCAACATTATTCTTTCTTGCTTGAAATGCGAAGTCAGTATCTTCTGCACCGTATCCTTCATATTGCATGTCAAACCCGCCAATTCTCGAAAAGACTTCCTTAGAACAACCAAAATTCAAAGACCAGAAAAGTTCATAGGGATATGATTTTAGCGCATTGCGTACCGGATCCGGCGCACTTATTTCTGACATGTGTGTCAACCAGTTTTCTTGTTCATCAAAACCTTTTGGCAAGTATCCCACACGACCAGTGTATAGTACTCCATCATTCTGAACGAAGTGGTCATGATACGTTTTGAGAAATTCTTCATCGGGGATACAGTCTACGTCGAGAAAAACGTTGTGGTTGGCGGAAGATTCTTGCATCGCAAGATTACGCGCAGCGCTTAAGTTTAAGCCCGTTTTTGTTTCTAACATAATGCTTCGTACCGGAAATGGAAATTTTACATCCAATGCGAGTGCTTCTTCGTTCATAAAAACAACAAGCACTTCTGAAGGCCATAAAGATCCGGCGGCGATACCATTTAGCATATTTATAAGCGCTTTTTCTCTTTTATGTACCAATGTTAGAATGGCAAGGTTGTTAGCTGATTTACTCATATATCTCTTGCTTTACGATTTTTTTGAAAACTCGTTGAAACACACCATCCAATGTGTTCCTAATATTTGTTGTTGCTCCGGTATCTGTGATCATCTCTAATTTCTGTAGATCCAAATTTCGTGCAAGCATTACAAAAGCTTCCCAATCAGTGCGGTACAGATTTTCTTCCAATACGACAAGTGCACAGCCGATCTTTTCGAGGTAAAAAGCCTTTCTGATTTGTTCGTCGAAAGGTCTATCAGCAGGTATACAAATCATCTTTTTTTTCAGATCGGCTAACTCCATAACAATATTATGTCCGGCATTGCAAATCACGACATCGCAAGCAGAAAGAATTTCTTCGGGTCGATCCGCGTGCCCGTGGAAGTGCGTGTTTTCCAATTGGAGATGATCGGCAATTTTTCCAATAATATGTAACCTCGTATTCGTGTTTATTTTATTACGTATATGCCGAATTAACGGCAAATCAATATTTGAACCACCTTGACCAATAAATAGCGCAATATCGTTGTTTTGAGTACTATTGGAGGATATCTTTTTGCCTGTATACCTGGAGAAACCACCAGCATAATAGGTTTTCTTTAGCGCTGGATTATCATCTGCCGAATCCAGATCTTTCGAAAACGGTGCAATGATAAGCTCTGCACTTTCATAAGCAAGGCGATGTGCTGTATCTGTTCGTTTGCCATTTTGCCTGATTACTACCGTTGGTATACCACACAAACGAGCCAATAGAGTTACTTCAACCGACACATCAACAATTAGCAGAGTAGTGGGGTTTTCCCGAAAAAAATCGATCATCAATGCATTACGATGTAGCAATCCCGCCACTTGCAATGGAGCATAATGTAAGAATGATAGATCACGCTGCGTTCCTTGATTCTCATCGGGCGAATAGGTATCCATTGGTAAGTGGATACACAGAATATGATCTGGAATTTGACCTGCATGGCGCATCAGGTCACTCCCCATAAAAGTGATGCTGTGTTCGGGGAAAGCTTTTGCAATAGCAATAGCACGCATAAGATGTCCAGAGCCATGATGATGAACATAGTAGCAATACTTAGATAGCATGCGGCAGGTATTTTTTATCTACAATTTGATGAAATAATGCTTCATAGGAAGAAACCATTTGTTCCATTCCCAATTCCCTTTCTGCATGTATACGACAGTCTTTTCTGGAAAGCGTACTAGCAGAAGCAATACATTCGGCTAATTCAATCGGATTACACGACGCGGTTAGCGACCCTGTTTTTTCATTGATAATATAGGGTAGTGCTCCTCTTGCAAAGCCTGCAACAGGGGTGCCACAAGCCAAGCTTTCTGCCACGACCAAACCAAAAGGCTCATCCCAGCAAGGTGTAATTATACTTACCTCTGCCTGTCCAATCAGCGTGTTCAATTGATCATGTGTACATAAATCGACCCATTCTGCATCTGGGCCAAGTAGCGGCGCAACATTCGTTTCAAAATAGTGTCGATCAGCAATAGATCCGGCGATTTTGATATGCTTTCCTGCTATTCGAGCAGCCTGTATCGCATAATGCGTCCCTTTATCAGGATGTATACGTCCAAACCAAATCACATATTCTTTCTCATTGCTCGGCGTAAAGGTCCATTTTTTGACATCCACGCCATTGTTGATCACATGACATTCGGATAAATAGGGCTTCCAAGACTGTGCGTTGGATTGTGATACAGAAACATAGTTCATTCTACCATAAGGCTTAATCTTACCTATAGCACGCTTCATCTCAAAGATAGGAGGGGTATGAAGCACCGTTACCATCGGTGTATCGATAATAGTAGACATCGTGATGGGAACATAATTCAAACTGTTATTGAAAATAATGTCGAACCCGCTGTTATCAATATCCTGCATGAGTTCTAAGTACGCATGATGTGTTGATATAAAATCCTCCGATAAATCGTGCGTTCTAAATCGACTGAATGTTTCTCGATCATAATCCATATCACTCATAATAGAATGAAGGGGAAGAGCCGGGTCGGAATGTTCGCTCGCAAACAAGGTCACATCGTGACCACGCCGCATTAGCAAGCTGGTAATTTCGTAAGTAAAAGCTTCTAAGCCACCCATAAAGGGCTTACGAATAGGATGTTTGAGATGTGCGATTATTCCAATTTTCATGAGGTAGCGTTTTTCGTATCGTGCTGTATTGCATAGATTGAAATAACCGAAGTAGGGTATTCTATCTTAAAGCTATGTAGACTTATAGCGGAGATTTTATGAAGTAATCTCGATAGGCATAGTCAAAGCAAATGCCAAGCATGCCCAATTAAGTTTTACACGTATTTTAACCGGATAATCAGGTACTAAAACAAAGCGACTTTAATTAAATGGCTGATTCTAAAAATTTTTAACAAACACAATTGATCCAGTACACGACTTCTTTTGCGTAAATTGAATTTAAAATATAAATAATTACAGAATGAAATTTAAAATAAATGTGTATCCAATATTATTGGTCATGATCATTTTTGTATCCTGTACTCAAAAATCAGGTACAATTATAAACGACAACATGATGATCAGGATTGCCGAATTAGAAATTGAACCGATCCATCTCGATGAATATACAGCAATATTGAAGGAAGAAGCAGAAGCCTCTGTACGAATAGAGCCTGGAGTGATTTCAATTTATCCGATGTTTCAAAAAGAAAATCCGACTCAAATAAGGATATTGGAAATCTACGCTGACGAAGCTGCTTACAAAGCACATTTGCAGACCGCTCATTTCAAACATTATAAAACGGCCACAGCAGATATGGTCAAATCTCTCAATTTGTTAGATATGAATGCTATAGATCGACAAATGATGCCTGAAATATTTAAGAAACTCAATCAATAATTCGATATATTATTTAATTATAATATATATTATGTTAAATAGAATATTCGCTATTACGTTTTTGATAACCACCACGGTCTTCTATCGACGTGTAAAGACGACAAACATTCCAATGTCAAATATGTTTAAACATATAAGTATGACATAGTTATGTATTATACCTTATTGTACAGCTTAGAAAAGAACAATGAATACTCCTCTAATATTTCAATTTATATCCGAACCATCTGATGTAAATTATGGCGGAAAAGTCCATGGCGGAAGTGTCATGAAATGGATTGATCAAGCAGGTTACGCATGTGCTAGTAGCTGGAGTAGTCGATATTGTGTAACGGTTTATGTAGGTGGAATTCGCTTTTATCAGCCTATTAAAATAGGACAAATCGTAAAAGTTGAAGCACATGTGATCTACACTGGATCAAGCAGTATGCATATTGCCATAGACGTATATGCCCGAGAACTCAAAAGCATGGATTTTGAGAAGAAAACCCACTGTATTATTGTTTTTGTAGCCATCGATGATGATGGAAAACCGGTCAACGTGCCAAAATGGACTCCAATTACCGATGAGGCTAAGCAGCAAGAAGAATATGCTAAAAGATTGATGTCTTATCGCAAGCAGATCGAGGCAGAAATGGCTCCATTTTTATAAATAAAGCCGTTCTATCTTTAGATTTGTTCTATAGTAACCGCTCCAACAGTAATATTAGTCCGTGGATCTATGATAATAGCGCGCCCATTCTCTGGAAAATCTTCCTGAAGATCAAATGGAATTTCATCTGCTGCTTTAATGAAAACCTTACCGATGTCATTTAATCGAATGTCAGCACCATAATGCTGTTCTTGCGTATTGACATCGTATTTAAACAATACTTCGGGAACTTTAATTTTAACTGTTTTGCTATGGTGCTGCAGCAAATACAATTGCGCTGTATCCAAGGGCTTATTATCAAACCAACTAATATTAGCCTCAAAACTACGTTCGCTGTGCGTTGGATTTGCGGCACTCACGATGGTATCGCCACGAGAAATATCCACATCGGTGCTCAGATGAACGATCACGGATTGTCCATCTTCCGCTACGGTGAAAGCCTGCTGATTGATTTCGATACGCTGTACTGTACTATGCACACCGCTCGGCAATACGAGTACTTCCTCACCAACTCGCAGACCTGATCCTAATACCCGACCCGCGTAACCACGGTAATCATGTAAATCTTCTGTTTGTGGCCGAACGACCCATTGTACTGGAAAGCGCCAGCCTCTGGATTGCTTTGCTTCCGGAAACTCTACCTTTTCCAGGTAATCTAGTAAAGCTTCCCCTTTGAACCAGCTCATGCGCTCCGATCTATGAACGATATTATCGCCTTTCAAAGCCGATACAGGAATATAATCTATATTTTTCAATCCTAATTTGGTAGCAAGTTGCTCATAATCAGCTTTGATCGTATCAAAGACTGTCTGATCGTAATCCACCATATCCATTTTGTTCACACAAACCAGGACTTTCTTCATCGAAAGCAACTTGGCGAGGAAAGAATGTCTCTTGGTCTGTTCGATCACTCCCTTGCGAGCATCTACCAAAACGACAATTAAATCTGAATTCGACGCGCCGGTTACCATGTTTCGGGTGTACTGAATATGCCCAGGTGCATCCGCAATAATGAATTTGCGGTGTTTCGTCTGGAAATACTTATAGGCCACATCAATGGTGATGCCCTGCTCCCGCTCTGCTTTCAGACCATCTGTCAAAATGGCCAGATCTACCGTTCCGTCATTATTTTTCCGATTGGCTTTCTTAATAGCCTCCAGTTGATCGTCGAGTACAGAATTAGTATCGTATAACAGGCGACCGATCAAGGTGCTTTTACCATCGTCTACCGAACCTGCTGTTATAAATTTTAATATATCCATTTTTACTACTAGTAGTGGGTATTGCGTCATGCGTATTGCATGAGATAATCATCTCTACACGCACGACTCGCAACGCAGTACAAATTAAAAATAACCTTGTTTCTTACGTTCTTCCATAGCGGCTTCCGATACCTTATCGTCTATACGGGCGCCACGCTCACTGATCGTCGAAGAGCGAATTTCTTCAATAATATCGTCTAGTTCCACCGCTTCTGAGTCGACAGCAGCAGTACAGGTCATATCCCCTACTGTTCTGAAACGCACTGATTTATGATCTACTGTATCCGTTTCATCAATTTGCAAAAAGGGAGCTGCTGCCATCCACTGCCCGTTGCGCAATACCACATCCCGCTGATGACTAAAGTAGATCGATGGTAGTGCAATATTTTCTCTTTTTATATAGTTCCACACATCTAATTCTGTCCAGTTGGATATCGGAAATACGCGTACATTTTCTCCTTTATTAATTTTGCCGTTGAGAATGTTCCAAAGTTCTGGACGCTGCCGCTTTGGATCCCATTGTCCAAACTCATCCCGTACCGAAAATATACGCTCTTTCGCACGTGCCTTTTCTTCGTCACGTCTGGCGCCACCAATACAGGCATCAAAGCCGTACTGCTCGATCGTATCCAACAGGGTGACGGTCTGTAAAGCATTTCTGCTGGCATTCTTCCCTGTCTGCTCGATTGCTTTTCCCTGATCTATGCTGTCTTGCACATAACCTACGATCAATTGCTCGCCAAGCTCTGCGACTAGCTGATCGCGAAAGCTAATGGTTTCCGGAAAATTATGTCCTGTATCGATGTGTACTAATGGGAAAGGAAATTTTCCGGGCCTAAATGCTTTCTTAGCCAAATGCACCAATGTGATGGAATCCTTTCCGCCAGAAAATAGCAAGGCAGGATTTTCAAACTGTCCGGCCACCTCGCGCAATATATAAATAGCCTCGGCTTCTAAATGATCTAAATAATCCATCTTTTTTTATTTACTCGTAGCATGTAAACCACATTCTTTCTTACTCTGATCTTCCCACCACCAGCGTCCGGCACGAAAATCTTGTCCGGGTGCTACTGCTCTTGTACAAGGCTGGCAGCCGATGCTGGGGAATCCTTTGTCGTGTAAAGGATTGTAAGGCACAAAATTCTTCTTCAAAAATGATTCGACTTCTTCCAATGTCCAATGAAACAAAGGATGAATTTTAATCATCTGATTGACTTCATCCCATTCTACCTGTTCCATATCGTGGCGATTAGCCGACTGATCGGCACGGATGCCGGTGATCCAGATTTTATAACCTTGAATGGCCCGTTGTAGTGGTTCTATCTTTCGGATATAGCAGCACTCCTTGCGGTTATCAACGCTTTCGTAAAAACTGGATGGACCTTTCCTGGCCACCATTTGCTCGACTTGCTCGGTTTGCGGATAGTACGGACGTATCGGAAAACCATAGGTTTCCAGTGTACGATTCCACACATAATACGTTTCAGGAAAAAGCCTTCCCGTATCTAAGGTAAAGATATTAATCTGGCTTTGCACCTCATACAATAAATGCGTTAGCACCTGATCCTCAATCCCAAAAGAGGTCGAAAAGATGCTTTCCACCGCATGATTCTGCTGTAGGTAAGCCAGTATTTCTCTGGCATCTAATCCAGCAATATCCCTTCTAATATCCGTTATCATTTTTCTAACAACTCTTTCGTGTGTGCATTTAGCACCGTTATCTTTTGTTGTAAATCGCCTTTTAGCCCATTACGCATCTCTTGCATCAACGCCAGCGTTTCATCAATTTCTTCGGGAATTAAGTCCTGAAGTAGCTCTTTAACACGCTTTGCTATGGTCGGTGATTTTCCGTTCGTGGATATTCCTATTTTAAGATCTCCCTTTTGCACCACAGACCCCAAGTAGAAATCGCATAAACTAGGTTTATCCGCTACATTGAGTAAAAGGTGCCTGTCTGAAGCTAATTCCCGTACCCAATTATTCAATTTTTCATTATCCGTGGCTAGGATAGCGAGGTCAATATCCTCTAAATCGGCTTCCACAAATGATCTCTCTGCCACCGTTACCGTAGGCCGATCACGCACAAATTCCTTAAAATCTGCAGAGATAACCTCAGCGACCACACGTACTTTTGCTTCCGGCGAATTAGTAAAAATCGCCTGAAGCTTTTCCAAACCTACTGGCCCGGCACCGACCACTAAAGTCTGAATCTGGTGCATCTTTATATAGATCGGAAATAAGGTATTCATGATGATAAGACGGTTGTTTTCAAGTTTTTCAGCACGTTTTCAAACTCCCGATGCTTAGCCACTACCTCGCCAAGCACGATGATGGCTGGTGCACCCATGTTTGCGGCAGCCACTTGGGCGATAATGGTATCTACCTTGCCTAAAACGATGCGCTCTTCGGTAGTAGAGCCGTTTTGGATCACCGCAATCGGCAAGTTATGCTTGCCTTCCTGCTGGTACTGCGCCACAATTTGAGGCAATTTCGCAAAACCCATTAATACCACGACAGTAGCCGTGCTTTTGACGGCCAATTGTAGGTCTGTGGAAAGCTTCGTCTCGGAAGTAGAACCGGTAATTACCCAAAAACTCTCGGCAACACCACGATACGTTAATGGAATCTGTTGCAGACCCGTTAGTGAAATGGAAGACGATATGCCTGGCACCACGGCCGTCTCAATCTGATGGGCGTGTACATAATCCAACTCTTCACCTCCTCTACCAAACACGAAAGGATCGCCGCCTTTCAGGCGAACGACATGACCGTAATTTAGTGCATAGTCTACCAGTAATTTATTGATTTCATCTTGTGAAGTAGATAAGCGCTCCGCGCGTTTACCCACATATACTTTCACACAATCGGGTCCGGCATAGTCCAATAGCTCGTCATTGACTAAAGCATCATATAAGATGACATCCGCTTCGCGAATGGCTTTAATACCTTTCAAGGTAATCAATTCCGCATCGCCTGGCCCTGCTCCCACTAAAGTGACAAATGGTTTTATTTCTTTCATTTGATTCTCTTTCTCGTCCTGTTATTCGTTTAGGAATTCACTACCCGAAGATCCTCTCTCCGTTCTGCACCTTCCAGATAAAAGGCCGTAGCCTGAATTAAATATGCCTCAGCAAATTCTTTGGAAGGCTCAAATTTGTTGATTTGCAATACTCTTTCCGTAAATGTATTGGGGAATGAAAACAATCCTTCTTCTACAAACCGGGTCTCGAATTCTGCAATAACTTGTGCCTGCGTACTAGCATTCACTCCTTTATCCAATAATAATGCTTTCGCGGTACCCACGAATGAGCTGTAACTATGGTAAATGGCGTCGGCATACTGTTCTTTTTCCAGCGCCTGTCTTGCCCAATCTATTTTTTCCTCGGCTTCAAATAATAAGGTAGCGACCAGGTCGATCACTACGCCGGCACATTCTCCCACACCAATGGCCGTAGAAAACGTGCCTTCATGTCCCCAGTCTACAAATTCATCATCTGTTAGTGTAGACAGGTCTGCCAAGGGCTTCAACAAGCGGTAGAAGTAATCCTTCGTTTGCCGCTCGTAGTACGCATGAAATTTCTCGTCGGCTTCGCGGTTCGCTTTAAAATCAAGCAAGACGACGTCGACCACCTGCAACACCCGTTTTGTGGGTACTTTGATTACCCGTTCGGCCACTCGTCCTAGTCCGTCGCCTAGCGTACCTCCGCCGAGCATCACTTGCGCAGCAGGTACCACTTTTCCATCTGATTTGACAGAACTACCGTGGAATCCGATATGTGCCAAACCGTGTTGTCCACACGAATTCATACAGCCCGAAATCTTAATCTTCAGTTGACGCTCATGCACAAAATCAGCATGAAATTCGTGGATATACTGTTCAATGACACGCGCCATCTCTGTAGAGTTAGAAATACCTAAGTTACAGGTGTCGGTACCTGGACAAGTGGTAACATCTGAGGTGCTATCATAACCTGCGCGGGCATAACCTAGCTTGTGCAATACATTATAGATGTGTGGAAGAGATTCTTCGCGCACATATTTAAATAAGAGATTTTGATCTTGCGTAATACGAATATCATCGGCAATATGCGCTCTGATACCATCTACGAGCAAACGTGCTTTATCGGTCGGAATATCGCCGGTAAGCACTTTTACATATACGCCAAAATAGCCTTCCTGCTTTTGCGCAAATACATTGGTCTGTCTCCATATTTCATAGGCTAAAGCATCTACAGGCGCTACTGCTTCTACCACTGAAGTCGGCGGCTCGGGTTGCGCCACTTCATTTAGGTCAATGGCGAATTTTTTAGATTTAATCGCCGTTTTTTCTTCTTCGATCAATCTCAGGACTTCTTCCAAGCCTAATTTCTGAATCAGGTATTTGAAGCGCGCCTTATTCCGGTTATTACGTTCACCATGTCGGTCAAAAACGCGTAATGTAGCCTCCATATAGGGAATAATCTCATCAGAAGGCAAAAAATCGAAAACAGCATTTGCCAAAATAGGTTGTGCACCTAATCCACCACCCATCATCACCTTAAAACCACGTACTTCTTTTCCGTCGATCACTTGTATTTTTGGAATGAAGCCAAAATCATGTATATACGAAAAGGCGGTATCCTCTTCGCTGGAAGAGAAAGAAATCTTAATCTTCCGCCCCATTTCGGCACAAATTGGATTTCTTAGGAAATACAAAAAGGTCGCGTGCGCATACGGAGAAACGTCAAAAGGTTCTTTAGGATCGATCCCGGCAGCTGCAGAGGCCGTCACGTTACGCACCGTATTCCCGCAGGCTTCTCGTAAAGTTATATCGTCTGCAGCCAACTTTGCCCACAGCTCGGGCGTTTTGTCTAAGCTTACATAGTGGATTTGTATATCCTGCCGCGTGGTCAGGTGTAGGTTTTTACTAGCGTATTCGTCCGATACATCTGCAATCTTCAACAACTGCTGGAAAGTGACTCGTCCAAATGGCAGTTTAATACGTACCATCTGTACTCCTGCTTGCCGCTGTCCGTACACACCACGAGCTAAACGCAAGGAGCGAAACTTTTCCTCGGGAAGCGTACCCGCATGGTAATCACGAATTTTTTGCTCTAAAGCGATGATCTCCTGCTCTACGATAGGATTTTCCAACTCTGTTCGGAAACTTTGCATAATCTCTTCTAAAATTCAACACTCTATCTCTACGACTTATTTAATGATACAACAGCCGTACCACAAATCTAAAAAAAATATGGACAAAACCGATAATATCTATCAATTTACTATATATTTGTTCATAGGTTATGACTGAAAAGAGAATAGTGTACACCAAACACTATGTAGTTCAGCTACTTAGTTTGGTTTTTGTTTTATTTACTCATGCGTGCGCACCAAAACCGTCCAATAACGTGGACGCTTCTGGCCGGTTGGTGGGCAATATTTCCATCTCCGGAGCCTTTGCTTTATATCCGATAGCTATCTTATGGAGTGAGGATTTTAAAGCATTACATCCCGATGTTCGCTTTAATATTTCTGCTGGTGGTGCTGGTAAAGGTATTACGGATGTATTGACGAATATGGTGGATATCGGACTGGTCTCGCGCGACTTGCACCAACAGGAGATCGATAAAGGAGCCTATCCGATTCACGTGGCCAAAGACGCTGTAATTGGCACCATCAATAGTACGCATCCTAATTTTGAATTGATCGCAGCACGGGGGCTTACCCAGCAGGAGTTGGTGGATATTTTCGTAACACGTAAGTATAAAAATTGGAATGAAATCGATTCGCGCTTTGTCGCGCAACCTATTGAAGTCTATACCCGGTCGGACGCGGCGGGTGCAGCAGAGACTTGGGCTAAATTTCTAGGCGTGAATCAGGAAGATTTGAAAGGAATAGGCATTTTTGGAGATCCCGGCATTGCGCAAGCTATTAAAGATCGTCCACTCTCCATTGGTTTTAATAATATCAATTACCTGTTCGACCTCAAGACAAAGTTGCCTAGTAGCGGGTTGGCGGTGATTCCGATCGATATTAATCATGATGGCAAGATCGATACAGAGGAAGATTTCTATAGTACGCTGCCGGAGCTTACAGCGGCCGTGGCGGCAAATCGATATCCATCTCCTCCAGCTCGCGACCTGACCTTTGTGATCCAGCAAGAGCATAGAGACAATGCGTTGCTTAAGGCATTTATCCAATTTGTGCTGGAAAAGGAACAACAAGGGTATTTATTAGAAAATGGCTACGTCCCTTTAAATGAGGAAGCCATTGCTGTTGAAAATAAAAAACTTTTGACACGATGAGGTTTAGATTATGGAAAGATAAGCTAGTACAATACGGCTCGGCATTTTTGTTAATAACAAAAATTCTGGTAGTCGTACTTATCGCAGTAGGTCTTACACTAAAGTCATTGCCTTTACTAAAGAACGAAAACCTGTGGGAGATTTTAAGTAGCAGTGTTTGGTCTCCGCTAAGAGGGAACTTCGGTTTTCTCCCCTTTATCTTAGGTACGGTGTGGGTTACCGTCATATCGCTGATCATTGCGGTTCCACTATGCATCATGGCTTCGATCTATCTGGTAGAATTTGCTTCGGATCGGCTACGTAAATCGGTGTTGCCCTTGATGAATGTGCTTGCGGCTATTCCTCCTGTATTATATGGTGTATGGGGCATTTTATTTGTGGTGCCTATCCTTCGTAATTACGTCGCGCCATTATTTGGTGTAGATACCACCGGTTTTTCGGTGTTTGCTGGCGGAATTGTGCTGGCCGTGATGATTTTCCCCATCCTGATCAGCATCATGGTCGAAGTGATGCAAACTGTTCCGCAAGAACTAAAAGATGCTTCCCTGTCTTTGGGAGCTACACAATGGGAAACGATTGTGTCGGTCAACTTGCGAAAAGCAAAACCCGGCATCATTGCAGCGGTAGTGTTAGGGGTATCACGCGCCATTGGTGAGACAATTGCCGTGCTGATGGTTTGTGGTAATGTACCGCAGATTCCTAAATCATGGTTCGATGCCGGTTACCCTATTCCAGCGCTCATCGCCAACAATTTTGGAGAGATGATGTCGATCCCGATGTATGATTCTGCCTTGATGTTTGCCGCCTTATTATTGTTCGTTATTATTTTTGGATTTAACCTGATCTCTAGATTGGTATTAAACAGATTGGAGGATCATGGCTAAGCAAGTGTCGACTAGATTTGTCAGAAACCGTCTACGTAAAGAAAAAATCGCTAAGTTATTGATGCAGCTATGTGGTATCACGATCACGGGTTCCTTATTCTTTATCGTGGGTACTATTCTATATAAAGGATTGCCCTACCTATCTTGGGAAATGGTTTCTCAATCACCGCAAGGCGGATTTTATATTGGCAAAGGCGGTGGTATCCTGAATGCTATTTTGGGTTCCTTGTATCTGGCTCTTGCATCTACCGGTATCGCTACATTGATTGGTGTTCCGATTTCGCTGTACCTCAATCTGTATGTGCCGAAGGATTCATTCATCGCGCGTAGCGCAAAATTACTGTTTGATGTACTATTCGGTATTCCTTCCATCGTATATGGTGCCATTGCCTTCAGTATAATGATTTGGTTGGGCATTCGCGCCTCGTTGTTAGGAGGTATTATCACGATCACTTTACTAACTATTCCTATTGTGGTGCGTACCATCGACGAATTGTTAAAAACGGTTCCTATTGATTTGACACAGGTTACTTTCTCTCTGGGGGCAACACGTTGGGAAGCAGCTCGAGTGGTATTGAAATACATTAAGCCCGGCATTTTTACGGCTATTCTATTGGCCTTTGGCAGGGCAATTGGCGATGTGGCAGGTGTATTACTCACCACGGGGTTTAGCGACAACATGCCCAAATATATCGACGAACCAGCAGCTACACTGCCTTTGGCAATTTTCTTTCAGTTAAGCAGCCCGATTCCCGAAGTGCAAGGTAGAGCCTACGCTTCGGCATTGGTATTAACTATCATCATTTTATTCATTGTTCTATGTACACACTTACTGGCAGCGAAACAAAAGAAACACAAACTGTGATCGAAACGACTACAACACCTCTGATCCAGATTAAAGATCTGAATGTACATATCGAAGGAAAGCAGATTTTAAAAAATGTAAGCCTAGATATTCCTAATAACTCGATCACGTCTATCATCGGACCATCCGGCTGTGGCAAGACAACTTTATTAAAAACCTTGAACCGCCTGCTGGACGACAGCAAAGATGTGGAGGTTACAGGATCTGTGCTGGTAGATGGAGAAGATATTTACGGCAAGAACGCAGAGGTGACGCATATTCGCAAAAAAATGGGATTGCTCTCGCAAAAACCGTTTCCGTTGCCGATGTCGATCTACGATAACATCGTCTATGGACCTCGTATACACGGAGAACGAGATAAAAACAAGCTGAAACAGATCGTGGAAACCCAACTGCGCAACGTCGGCTTGTGGGAAGAGGTGAAAGATCGTTTGGGATCTTCTGCCACCCGATTATCCATCGGTCAACAACAGCGTCTTTGCTTAGCACGTGGACTAGCCGTACAACCAGAGATCATTCTCGGAGACGAATCTACCTCGGCTTTGGATCCCATTTCTACCCAGACCATCGAAAACTTGTTGATTGACCTAAAGAAAGACTATACCATCGTGTTGGTGACGCATATTCTACGGCAAGCACGTCGCGTATCGGATTATATTCTATTTGTGTATCAGGGCGAAGTCGTGGAATTTGGGAAGACGGAAGACATTTTGTTGAATCCACAACAGGAACTCACTAAGCAATATGTGAAAGGATTTATCACCTAAATAGAAACAGGTCATTATGCCTCCGCATAATGACCTGTTTTATAATTAAAAGCTAAACAGCGCTTCTACCTGCTATTCTGCTATTTCCTCATCCTGACGGAAAGGTGCTTCGGCATCAAACTCACCTTCCCATTTCGCGACAACCACCGTCGCTAAACAGTTTCCGATTACATTGACGGAAGTACGCGCCATATCCATCAATTCGTCGATACCTAATATCGCAGCGATCACAAATGTCGGCAAGCCAAACTGATCTGCGGTAGCGATTAGGATAATCAGCGAAGCACGAGGTACAGCAGCCACTCCTTTGGAAGTGATCATGAGCGTAAACGCAATTAGCAATTGCTGCCCGAAGCTCAAATCCATACCTGCCGCTTGCGCCACAAAAATGGAAGCCAAGGAAAGGTACAAAGAAGTACCATCTAAGTTAAAGCTATAACCCGTCGGAATCACGAAAGATACAATCTTACGAGGTACCCCAAAACGCTCCATGGCACTCATTGCTTTAGGCAATGCTGCATCGGAACTGGTCGTCGCGAAGGCAATAGAAACCGGTTCTTTAATGGCAGCCAAGAATTGTTTGATAGGTATTTTAAGATAAATCATTACTGGGAATAAAACCAGTAATATAAAGAATATCAACGCTATATAGAGTGTTGCTAACAACATAAATAGGTTCTTCAGAATCTCTACGCCCAGATGCCCTACCGTATAGGCCATTGCTGCGCCGACACCGATTGGTGCAAAGTACATAATGAGATTAGTGAACTTAAACATGGTTTCCGAGAGGCTTTCTGTAAACGCCACCATGGGCTTACGCTTTTCTTCTGGCACCATTGCGAGGCCGATACCGAAGATCACCGCAAAAACCACAATCTGCAAAACCTTGTTCTCATACACTGATTTCACAATGTTCTCGGGAAAGGTATCCCGGAAGAATGCGGCAAATTTGTATATCCCATGTGCCGACTCATCAATATGCTCCAGGGCTGCTAGATCAGAGGCAGATACGGTTGATGTAGATTGCGGCAATTCCTCGTGAGGCATATTCTCGACATCAATACCCACACCTGCCTGCGTAATATTGATAGCAGCTAGTCCAATAAAAATAGCACAGGTGGTCGCACAGAAAAAATATAACAATGATTTCCAAGCCATACGGCCGACCTGCTTAAGATCGGAATGACCGGCTATACCATATACCAATGTCGCAAATAAGATTGGTCCTACGATTGTCTTGACCAATTTGATGAATCCCTGACTAAGCGGTTGCAACGCACGCGCCACATTTGGGAAGTCGACTCCAATGAATACGCCAAGTGCCATACTGGTTAATATCCAGGTGGTCAAGTTGCGGCGAACCAACGCGTTAGCAATAAGTACGATAGCTGTAATCCAACGCACAGCCATCATCCCGCTGGTGGAAATGCTGATAAAATCGAACTCCGTTAGTAAGGTAATAATAGAAGCTAATGCAATGGTTATAAGTGTTACAAAAGCAATTTTTGATTTTTGCATGTAATGTGATGGTTTAACCTAGTTTCAGCAAAAATATAAAAATAGCCGGGTAAACCAAATGTTCTGTTGAATTAAGGGCATTATAAACAGCCTTTTTACATCGCGTACAATTGACTAATTTTGCATTCATCTTATGTCCGAAACTCATCCTCATTTCCACCCTTTGACGGCTGCATCCGAGGCGCTGCCTGATCTGTTCACTTTTCCCTTCAGTTACGATCCTCATCCATTGAGTATCCGCGCAGCGGAACAGGTGAAAGCATATCTTCAGAAACAACAGGATTTCTCGCACAATTTTGGATTGGTTCCAGGAGAAGATGGTTTAGCCATTGGAAAGATGTTTGGCGTGATGGTGGTGAAAGATAAACATGGAAAGCTTGGTTTTTTGGCGGCAGTGTCTGGAAAATTGGCCAACAGTAATCAACATGCATTTTTTGTACCTCCAGTGTACGACATGCTGGATGAAGAAGGTTTCTTTCTAAAAGAAGAACAGCGAATCAATGAGATCAATCGGGAAATTGCAGCATTAAAGGTATCTGAAGAATGGCTTCATGCCCGACAACGACTTCAGGACATCAAAAAGGAGAATGAAAAGTTAGTGGAAGCAGCTCGATTCAAACAAAAACAACAAAAAAGTGCTCGGAAGCAAATTCGTGAAAATCTGGATGCTACGCTTTCGGAATCAGCACGCGCTGAAATTCTGGCCGATCTGATTAAACAAAGTTACCGCGACCAGCACGAATACAATCTGGTCAAACAGCATTGCGATGCTCACCTGAATATAATGCAGGCAGACGAGCAGCACTGGCAGAAGCGCCTGAACCATTTAAAAGAAGAGCGTAAGCAACGTTCCTCTGCGCTGCAACAAAAGATATTTGATCAGTACCAATTTCTAAATGCCGAAGGCGATATACGGAGTGTATTGGCGATATTTCGTGATCTGGCCAACGGAATACCACCGGCCGGTGCGGGAGAATGTGCCGCCCCGAAACTATTTCAATATGCTTATCAGCATAATTTCACGCCTATTTGCATGGCCGAATTCTGGTGGGGCACCTCGCCTTCTGCAGAAGTGCGTCGGCACGAGCAATTTTATCCATCTTGCCGGGGTAAATGTGAGCCCATATTGAATTTTATGATGCAAGGCTTGGCGGTAGAACCCAATCCGTTACTGCAACCGTTAGAAACGCCTTCTGGACTGGATATTATATTTGAAGATGATCACTTCATCGTGGTCAACAAACCTGCTGAACTGCTTTCTGTACCAGGTATACATATCAAAGATTCGGTGTATACACGGATTTTAGCGATATGCAAAGATATTACTGGGCCGGTCATTATTCATCGGCTCGACATGTCCACGTCTGGCATTATGTTACTGGCCAAACACAAGGAAGCACATCGTCACATCCAAGATCAATTTATTAAACATCAAGTGACGAAGCGTTATACTGCCTTATTGGATGGAATTATTCCCCACAAAGAAGGAGTTATTGATCTTCCGCTACGGGTAGATCTGGATGATCGACCTCGGCAAATGGTCTGTTATACCCATGGTAAGCCTGCACAAACACGCTATCGTGTGGTAGAATTTGCTGATGGAAAAACAAGAATACATTTCTTCCCGCTAACAGGGCGTACGCATCAATTACGCGTACACGCGGCACACCGTTTAGGTCTGCATACACCCATTATGGGAGATGATCTGTATGGGGACAAGGCAGATCGGTTACATTTGCACGCGGGCCACATCGCATTCATACATCCTGCTTCCGGTGAAAAACTCGTGTTCGAAGTAGCAGATCCTTTTTAGTTTTCTTACCAATTTCCGTAATTAGACACAAAAAATAGCAGCCCGAAGGCTGCTACCCAACACAAACTAAGCGAAAACGCTTACAACAAAAACTAAAATATGTATCCGCCTCCCGGAGGAGCGTATAACTTTAAACGATAATAAAATGGAGTGCCGGTTTCATCATTCTTGGCTTACCAAATATATGATTTTTATAATCAAATCCAATAATTAATAACATTACATTAACAATTCGCATATTTAAATATTAAAATACCATCTACCACCCTATTAGCAGTGTTTTTAAAATTTAAAATAATCCTTCGCATTGTAGTAGCAGATATCAGAAACGATCTTGCCGATCCATTCCATGTCTTCAGGCAATTCGCCCTGCTCCACATCTTCCCCCAGAATATCGCATAGCAATCTGCGAAAATATTCATGACGTGGAAACGACAGGAAACTTCGGGAATCGGTCAACATGCCGACTAATCGGCTAAGCAATCCCATATTCGACAAGGTATTTAATTGCTTAGTCATCCCGTCTTTCTGATCTAAAAACCACCAAGCAGAACCAAACTGTACTTTGCCCGCTATAGAGCCATCATTAAAATTACCCACCATCGTAGCGATCATTTCATTATCCGCAGGATTCAAATTGTAAATAATGGTTTTCGTCAATTGATCCTCCGCATCCAAACGATTTAGAAACTTCGATAATGCGCGCGCCTGACTGAAATCTCCCATGGAGTCCCATCCCGTGTCGGGACCACTCAATCCAAGCATACGCGTATTATTATTACGCAACGCACCCAAATGATATTGTTGTACCCAACCCTTCTCGTGATCCCATTGGGCAAAATACACCAACATGGCAGATTTGAATTGATGATTCTCCTGCAAAGAAATTGGCCGATCTAGTCTAATCTTATGAAAGATTTCGGCGATCTCTTGTTCCGTGTAATCCTCTGCATAGATATGCTCCAGCCCGTGATCAGAAACGCTACAACCATGGTTAGCGAAGTAATCGTGACGTTTTTTCAGCGCATCGAGGTAACTTTTGAAATCACCAATAGCAATGTTGGTTACCGATTCTAGCAGATCAACATATTGGTTGAACGCCCCACAATCATCTACCTGCATTGCTTTGTCTGGCCTAAAAGCCGGAAGCATCTTAAAGCCTGCTTTCTGCTGCGCAAATTGTTGATGGTATATTAAGGAGTCTGTTGGATCGTCTGTCGTACAAATGACTTCTACATTCATCTGCTGTAGCAATCCATGTACAGAAAAGGCCGGCGTTTTCAGCTTTTCAACCGTCTCTTCATATATTTTTTCAGCTGTTTTTGGAGACAATAACTCACTGATACCAAAATAGCGCTGTAACTCTAAATGGGTCCAATGATATAGGGGATTACGCAGGGTGTATGGTACCGTTTCTGCCCATTTTAAGAATTTCTCTTTATCAGAAGCATTACCCGTAATGTATTTTTCTGCGATACCGTTGGCTCGCATCGCACGCCACTTGTAGTGATCACCATTTAACCAAACCTGACTAATATTATCAAACGTACTATTCTCGGCCACCTGTTGTGGACTTAAATGATTATGGTAATCAATAATAGGTAAATGCTTAGCTACTTGATGGTAGAGGCTTTGCGCAGTGGTGGTGCGTAATAGGAAGTTGTCGTCTAAAAATTTCTTCATTGCGCTTCTTTTCTGTATCCTAAAGTGTTCTTTTCTTCTTTAAGGTATGCGGTATGTCCTAACGTTTTTTAGCATCGCATCACCTGATGTTTTTTGCCATCTTAGAAGGCATTAGATCGGGTTGTGTACTTTCAGAAAATTGGTATAACTATCTTATTGGTAACATCGCTTTGCGTCGATTATTAGGTCTATTCTAACGAATCATGATCTGTTTCGCCGTTCTTTTCATCACTTTAGAAGATGCAATATAATAGATTATGCCAGACAGAAGTAGAAATGATGGTAGAATATTTACGCAAACGTTATCGCAAAACGGGTCGCATAAAAAAGCCGCAGCATATTTTGCTACGGCTTAAAAATCTATTGTAAATGAATTATTTACGTACTACCAGATGACAATACGATCTTCCTTAGGAATATACATTTTATCACCAGGTTTGGTATCAAATGCATTGTGAAAAGCATCTAAATTGATAATCGGCGCAAACGCACGATACTGTGCTGGTGAGTGTGGATCTGTTTTTACCTGATTTACTACGAACTCATCAGTAGTTTTGGTACGCCAGATCGTAGCCCACGACAAGAAGAAACGTTGTTCTTGGGTGTAACCGTCAATAAGACCAGGGTTTCCTTTATCTTTCAAATACATTTGCAATGCATCGAAAGCAACAGAAGAACCACCTAAGTCACCGATATTTTCCCCTAAGGTGAAACGACCATTTACAAATACACCCGGTACAGGCTCGTATGTCTCAAATTGTGCAACCAAAGCATCAGCTGCTTTTTCGAACTTCTCCCGGTCTTGATCTGTCCACCAGTTATTTAGGTTACCATCGCCATCATATTGTGAACCCGAGTCATCGAATCCATGAGAGAGCTCATGCCCGATCACAGCACCGATACCACCAAAATTAACGGCTGCATCTGCTTTGTAATCATAAAATGGTGGCTGAAGGATTGCTGCTGGGAATACAATCTCATTGTTCAATGGACTGTAATAGGCATTCACCGTTTGTGGAGACATACCCCACTCCTCTTTATCTACCGGTTTACCTTGCTTCGCTAGATTTTCTGCAAAACGCCATCTTTTGATGTCGTTGATATTTGCAAACAAGGATGTACCAACACTTAGGTTAGAATAATCTTTCCATTTATCAGGATAGCCGATTTTAACCGTGAATTTTGACAATTTCTCTAGTGCTTTCTCCTGCGTAGCGGGAGACATCCACGCCAGACCGCGGATATGTGCATCAAATGATTGACGTAAGTAGCCCACTAATTCTTCACAGGTTTGTTTGGCCTCTTCTGGGAAATATGCAGCTACATACAGCTTACCCAAAAGCTCGCCTACGTTGCCGTTTACAAATTCCAAACCTCTTTTATCCAACGCACGTTGCTCCTTTTGTCCCCGTAACTTTTTACCATAAAAGTCAAAAGATAAATCTTCCAACTCCTTTGTCAAGTAGCCTGTGGCACCATCCATCACGTGAAAGCTTAGGTATTCTTTAATGATTGGCAAGTTTTGCTCATTCAGGATTTCGTCTAATCCTTGGTAATACTTCAATTCACCAATGATCACCGTATCTGCTTTGAAACCCATTGTTTTCAAGTAAGCAGCAACGTCCATATTCTTCACTAAACCACCTAAATCTTTGACAGCAACAGGGTTGTAGCGCTTATTGGCATCACGAGATTCTTCTACCGTTTTTAATTTTGCAGCGATAGATTTCTCGAATGCTACGATGCCTGGTCCTTTAAGATCACGGGTTCTTTGTCCGTAAGCCGGAAACAACGTATTGATAAACTCTTGGTAATCCGCTAATGTTTCGGTATTCTTAGCATCCTCTTTCTGGTAATAAGTACGACCTAAGCCTAAGCCACCGCCACCAAGATAAACGGTATTGATAGCAGAATTTTTCATGTGCGTACCTACGTATCCGCCAAAAAACGGATTTCCACCAACAGCTCCGTATTTCACAAAATAGTCATACAGTTCTTTCAAGTTTTTGACTGCCTGTATGTCTGCTAACTGTTGTTTTACAGGTTCGATACCGTGTTTATTACGCGCATCCATGTCTACGTAAGAACGATACAAATCCGCAATCTTTTGTCCGTCGGTACCTTTAGCAAAATCTTTCTCCAACGCTTCTTGAAGCAATTTCAACGTATTCGCGTCGGTCATCTCCCGAAGCTCGTCAAAACTTCCCCAACGCGCTCTGTCTGAAGGAATCTCAACTGTCTTCATCCAGTTGCCATTCACAAATTGATAAAAATCGTCCTGCGGACGTACCGTTTTGTCCATGTGAGATAGATTAATTGCCGGGTTATCCTGCGCACTGGCCATCGTGGCAGCGAGCATAACCCCAGCGAAGATCATCGTTTTCTTCATATAAAATTATAGTTTAGTTGTTATTGTGTTTACGCTATTAATAGCCTTCTTTCCTTAACCGTAAATGTAATTCAATTCTTTTGCTAACCGTAATCCTGCTTTTAACAAGCATTCTTCCATGGTATATTTGTAGCGAAAAATGTACTTATAACTCAAATTCGTATCCTTCGCTACATCATCATAAATCTGATTGGCCAATTGATGCGACTCATACAACCATTCTTCTAGTGATGACTGGGTATATTTAGTATAGTTGTTTTTATCAAAGTCTAGCACACGAGCATATTCTGTGTAGCTGTACTTTTCATTATCTACCAAATCGCTATCCCAGACACGATGAATATTCCCTTTTCTACCAAAGAAAGTAATATCAATCAGATTGCCACCCAAATCTTCCTTACGACTAACGTGCATCGGTTGGTGCGCATCGGCCAATAGGTGAATAATGAAATATAACTGTTGTTGTCTACTGGCTAAATCTCCTTTGCGGTTCTTGGCATCGGCACGGAGCGCATTATAGGCTTTGTATAGGTTGTCTTCAGGAGATTGATCAAGCTCGTTAATAAAATCCGAATAAGAAAGATTGCCACTGGTATTCACAAAATGCCAGGAGCCTGTTTTCTGTAATTCAGGATTTGGATCAGATTTAATGAAGTCTGCCCAGTTCGACCAGTACGCTAACTTTTGATTACCGATTAATTGATAGATGTTTTTCTTCGCCTTTTTATTCAAATGTGCTTCCGCAATTTCTGAAATAACGCGGTGCCCCGTCATACCCCAGCCAAAAACAGTGGTGGTAATGCTAATCATTAAGAGTACAATGACGGACTTAAATAGATAATTCATGTTTCGATGTTGTTATAGTGGTGTGTTGTTTAAGTAAATAATTCAAACGCATATTTTGCCGAAGACCAAAAGCTATCTAGGCCGATTATCCGTGGTTTGAAGAAAGAAATCAGTTTAGGCCAGTCTTCTTTTTCCATAATATTGGCTTGGATAGTCGTTTGTATACAGGAGAATTCTTTTCCATAGGGATCTTGCGCTTTTGGCAGCCAATCCCAGGCTTCTTCCAACTCTCCCTCCAGTAAGCCGCGATATTGTTCAAATTGAGCATACATCAAAGCGCGCATACCTGCGTCTGGATGATCGATCTCAATGGCTATTCGTGCAACCTTATTGTCCGCCTCCATGCGAAAAAACAAGTGCTTTACGCCTGTTTTATAATTAATCCAACTCTGCTTTTCGGCGTCTGCAAAAGGAACTACGCGCATATATTGTCCATAAGCTGTCCAAAATGCTTCTTTTATCTTCTTTACCTCGTCCCTTCCGTACAATATTTTTCGATTTAGCAGTATGTAAAATTATCAAATCCAGAGAAACTTTTGGAATCTAAAACTGTTTTTAGTACAAAATGTTACAGGATGGATAAGAAACAGTCTTTATTAGTACTTTCTGCGGTGGCGCTTGGCACAGCAGCCTATAATATATTGAAGCCCGTGCGATCCAAAGTACCGGTCATCGATGATTTTGATAAGTCTCGCTATATGGGTACGTGGCATGAGATTGCACGGCTGGATTTCTTTTGGGAGAAAAACCTAACCGAGGTAACTGCAACGTATGACATCAATACAGATGGCACAATTAGCGTGCTCAATCGTGGATTTGACACCATCAAAAAGGTTTGGAAAGAGCGAAAAGGAAAAGCTAAGTTTCTGGGTGACGATCATTTAGGTGCCTTAAAAGTTTCATTTTTCGGACCTATCTACGCCGGTTACAATATTATGCATATAGATCAAGATTATAAATATGCCTTGGTATTTGGTGGAAGTACCGATTACATGTGGATCTTATCTAGAGAAAAGCATGTGCCAGAGCATATACAGCAAAAATATGTGCAATATGCGATGCGTGCAGGGTACGCTACAGACAAGCTTGTATGGACGGAACACGACTAAGGTCTTGTTGATAACCTTAGAAATTACTAACAACGCTAATTCTGTGTCTATTTTACACTAAAATTAGCTAATTTTGTGTTTGATTTTGAAGAATTTCTTACGCAGTATTTCTAATGATCCATTTCTTTCGTAACCTACACGGCACCGTCTATGGGGTGCAAACCCAGACGGCATTTACCGCTGACACTATCACTAAACTCAATTGGCTTTTTGGAAATGCTTCGCTTTTGGAAGAAACCGAAATAGCTCAGCCTCATGTTGGTCCCCGTGCTGCAATGCTAACACCTTGGAGTACTAATGCCGTAGAGATTACTCAAAATATGGGTATTGAGGGTATCGTTCGCATCGAAGAATTTACGCCTGTAGACGCAGATTTTAACGAATTCGATCCGATGATTTCGCAACGATATCCGACTTTAAAACAGGATCTGTATGCTATTGATATACAACCTGAACCAATTTTAGATATTGATGATATAGCAGCTTATAACAGCGCTGAAGGTTTAGCATTAAACACGGAAGAAGTGGCATACCTTAATAGCCTTTCGGAAAAGCTAAATCGTAAATTGACCGATGCAGAGGTATTTGCATTCTCGCAAGCAAACTCAGAGCATTGTCGCCATAAGATCTTCAATGGTACTTTCATTGTCGATGATGTAGAGCAGCCAACTTCTCTTTTCAAATTAATCAAGAAAACCTCAGAAACCAATCCTAATAGTATTGTATCGGCTTATAAGGATAACGTAGCGTTCGTGGCAGGCCCGCAGTTGGTGCAATTTGCTCCTAAATCTGCCGATAAGCCAGATTACTACGAAGAGAAACTATTTGATTCCGTTCTTTCTGTAAAAGCGGAAACACATAACTTCCCGACTACTGTAGAACCTTTTGCAGGTGCTGCAACCGGTTCTGGCGGTGAGATTCGTGATCGTATGGCTGGAGGTCAAGGATCAATTCCATTGGCCGGAACAGCTATTTACATGACCGCCTATTCTCGTTTGCTGGCAGACAGACCTTGGGAAAAAGCAGTTCCAGAACGATCTTGGCTTTACCAAAGCCCGGTGGATATACTCATCAAAGCATCCAATGGGGCGTCTGATTTTGGTAATAAATTTGGGCAGCCATTGATCACCGGTTCAGTACTCACCTTTGAGCACGAAGAAGCGGGTCGTACGTTAGGTTATGACAAGGTCATTATGCAAGCCGGTGGTGTCGGTTATGGCAAATTAGATCAAGCGAAAAAACATACCCCAAAAACGGGTGATAAAATTGTCATTTTAGGTGGCGACAACTACCGTATTGGTATGGGTGGTGCCGCGGTATCATCGGCAGATACGGGCGCTTTTGGTTCCGGCATTGAGTTGAATGCTATTCAACGCTCCAATCCGGAAATGCAGAAGCGCGCCGCTAATGCCGTTCGAGCGATGGTTGAATCCGATCATAACTCCATAGTATCCATTCATGATCACGGTGCTGGCGGCCACTTAAACTGCTTGTCTGAACTAGTGGAAGATACCGGTGGATTAATTGATTTAGATAAATTGCCGGTAGGTGACCCTACCCTTTCCGCTAAGGAAATTATTGGTAACGAGTCGCAAGAGCGAATGGGATTAGTGATTGGCGAACAAGATATTGCTGGCTTGAAAACCATTGCAGATCGCGAACGTGCTCCCATGTACACCGTTGGAGACGTAACCGGAGATCATCGTTTTACTTTTGCCTCGCAAACCACCGGCGTTAAGCCGATGGATTATGCGCTGGAAGATTTCTTTGGTTCTTCGCCAAAAACCATTATGCGTGATAAAACGGTTGTTCGCGATTATGCTAACTTAAGTTACAGCGCAGATCAAATTCCAGTATATCTGGATCAAGTATTGCAATTGGAAGCGGTAGCTGCTAAAGATTGGCTTACGAATAAGGTGGATCGTTGTGTGGGTGGTCGTGTGGCTAAACAGCAATGTGTCGGTCCGTTGCAATTGCCATTAAACAACGTTGGCGTGATGGCGTTGGATTTTAAAGGAAAAGAAGGAATAGCGACCACCGTTGGGCACTCACCCGTAGCGGCTATTGTGGATCCAGCGGCTGCTAGCCGTACCGCGATTGCCGAAGCCTTATCCAACATCGTATTTGCTCCTATTAAAGACGGCATAACCGGCCTCTCTCTTTCTGCCAACTGGATGTGGGCCTGTAATAATGAAGGAGAAGATGCGCGTTTGTATAAAGCGGTAGAAGCATGTTCTGCATTCGCTATTGCATTAGGAATTAATATTCCAACTGGAAAGGATTCCCTTTCCATGAAGCAGAAATATCCTAACGGGGAGTCGGTGATCGCGCCGGGAACCGTCATTATTTCTGCGGCAGGTAATTGTACAGATATCACTAAAGTAATAGAGCCGGTATTACAAGCAGATGCCGGATCGATTTATTATATCGCCTTATCGCAAGATCAATTCAAATTGGGAGGGTCCTCTTTCGCTCAGATTTTGAACAAAGTGGGTCAAGAAGTACCCGATATTAAAGATGCTGCCTATTTTAAGAAAGCATTCGATAGTATACAGGATGCCATTGGTTCGGGATTAATTACCGCGGGACATGATATCGGTTCCGGCGGTTTGGTCACGACTTTATTAGAACTGTCCTTTTCTTCTGTGAATTTAGCAGCTCAATACAATTTGACACCACTGGCCGAACAAGATACGGTAAAGGCACTGTTTAATGAAAATATCGCGGTAGTCTTACAAGCAACGGATGATGCCGCATTCGAATCCGCTTTTGCCGCAGCTGGTATTGGTGCGGTGAAGATCGGAACGCCTCAGGCCGGTGATCAAATTAGTTTTGAGAATCATACAGAAAAATTTGATTTCAGTGTCTCTACCTTGCGCGATACCTGGTTCAAAACCTCTTTCCTATTGGATCAGAAGCAATCTAAGAACGGCACGGCAGCATTACGGTATGAAAACTACAAGCAGCAACCACTTCACTTTGTATTGCCGGCGCAATTTGATGGGAAACTACCGACAATTGATGCATCAGCTCCAAGACCAAAAGCAGCTATCATCCGCGAAAAGGGATCCAATTCTGAGAGAGAGATGGCACATGCTATGTTCTTAGCAGGGTTCGATGTGAAAGATGTACATATGACGGATTTAATCAGCGGTCGGGAGACATTAGAAGATATTCAGTTTATCGGAGCTGTTGGTGGGTTTTCGAATTCGGATGTACTGGGCTCTGCAAAGGGCTGGGCGGGCGCATTTCTATATAACGAAAAAGCGAAGAAAGCATTGGATAGTTTCTTTGCTAGACCAGACACCTTGTCTGTAGGTATATGTAATGGTTGTCAGCTATTTATGGAGCTGGAGTTAATAAACCCTTCACATGCAGAGCATGGCAAAATGCAGCACAACACCTCCGGTAAGCACGAGTCTAACTTTGTTTCTGTTCGTATTGAAGACAATAATTCGGTGATGCTTTCTACGCTGGCCGGTAGCACATTAGGGGTATGGATTTCGCACGGCGAGGGTAAATTCCATTTGCCGGAGGCTGAAGCTCACTATCAGATTGTCGGTAAATATGGTTATGAGGCCTATCCGCACAATCCAAATGGGTCGGACTACAATACCGCCATGCTATGCGATGATACTGGCCGCCATTTGGTAACCATGCCTCACATTGAACGCTCGATATTCCAATGGAACTGGGCCAACTATCCGGATGGCCGCCAAGATGAAGTATCTCCTTGGTTAGAAGCGTTCGTGAATGCGCGTAAATGGATTGAATCACATCCATCTGCGTAAAAGTCGCATGATGTAAATGATATAATAAGGCCTCTCTATATAGGCTACTGCAAATCTAGAGAGGCCTTATTATTTGGAGAGGATTTAAATTTTTTCTGGTTGTAACTGTTGTTCTGCCTTATAGCGCTCAATTTCCTTTTGCAGTTTGGTCAATGCATAGCTTACAATAGCCACGTCATCCAACCAGCCTAATACTGGAATGATATCGGGAACAGCGTCTAACGGCGAGATTACATATACGACAGTACCCACGATGATAGACATATTCCACTTATTCATCTTATACTTCCCTGTCAGCGTATCTTTCGCCATACCCACCAATAACTTAAAATCCTGCCCCTGAGCTTTAAGGTTTGCTGACAAACTGTCTGCTTTATCCAAATCCTTTCTGCTCAACTGATAGGTTCTAAACACTTTATATAGTGCTAAAGCCTTCACAAAATACCTTGGTTTCATCATTATCATCCTTTCTTGTTCACTTATCCACCATAGAAAGACAATAACTATGCCCAAGGAAAACTAAACCAGCGGTATAGGTGTTTGTACAGTAATCACCAAATTGAAAAATGCAATGGGAGTTAAAAATATAGGAATAGTAGTTGGATCACTTCGTAAAGGATCATTCAACAAAGCAATTGGTCAATACCTGAAAGATCAAGCACCAGAGGGTGTCACGCTAGAAGCAGTTGAAATTGGAAACTTATCGTTATACAATCAGGATTACGATGAAAGTGGAGAGCCTGCAGAATATGGACCATTTCGCGAGAAAATCAAGGCATTCGATGGGATCATCTTTATCACGCCCGAATACAATCGTTCGGTACCTGGTGTATTGAAAAACGCAATCGATGTGGCATCACGTCCTTACGGACATAGCGCCTGGGATGGAAAGCCGGCATTGGTGATTTCCTCCTCTATTAGCAATCAAAGTGGATTCGGTGCAAACCACCACCTTAGACAATCACTAGCTTATTTGAATATGCCAACACTCGCACAGCCGGAAGTTTATATTGCTAATGTGCAGAATATATTCGACGAAGATGGCGCTTTGAAAAATGAGGAAAGCGGTAAGTTTTTAAAAGACGTGTTAGCTGCCTATCTTGATTTTGCAAATAAACACGTTTAGTTAGCAGAGAGCTAAGCATATTTTTTAACGCGACGTTGTCTTGTAAAGACATTATTAACGCAAAATCGTCATTGCGAGGAAGTATGACGTGGCAATCTTAACTTTTGAACACAAGATTGCCACATCCTCCTACTTCGGATTCGCAAGGACGTCTATTGAATCATAGATTACAAGTGGATACCCAAGATCTTTAGGCTGCGCCTTTGTCCGTCTAATACAGCGATATCGGGAAGATGTGCCCATTCAGAAAAATGGAATTTCTCGAACAGCGCAATGCTTGGCGTATTGTGCGCGAATATATAAGCTAATAACGTATCGATGCCATAGTCTGGGGCGCGATGGAGACAATATTGCAGAATCGCCTTACCGTGCCCTTTACCCCGCTGGTTTTCATGTAGATATATGCTAATTTCTACTGTACCGTCGTAAGCAGGTCTTCCGTAGAACGATTGAAAGCTAACCCAGCCTACCAACGCTCCGTCCGACTCATTTTCGACCACCCAAAGTGGACGTTTATCGGAACTGTGTGCGTAAAACCAAGCTTCTTTACTTTCTATACTTACTGGATGTGTGTCTGCCGTTACTAAACGAGAGGATACCGTCGAATTATAGATAGCAACGATACTTTCCAGATCTATCAGTTTGCTATCTCTAAATAATAATTTACTCATACATTGGTGGAGTATTGGAATTCCGGACGTACAAGACGTATAAAAGGGATGTTATTATTAATGATAGCCATATAAGGTGCTCGCAGAAAGCACCAGTATAAGCTACAACTAGTATAAAATCACGATTGTTAATCACCCGAAAAATAAATTTTGACAAAGGTAGCTCTATTGGAACGCTTGTAAAAATTTATTATCGGGCTTACACTTAGGAGCAGCTTACTTCTCCATTTGGTTTTGGATAGACATCATCCCATCGCGATCTACAGAAGCTACGCCTGGCACTTTTTCGAAATAGCTAATAGCCTCCTCGATATCTTTATCGTCGGGTATACTAATAGCTATACCACTTAATGCGTCGTAAAGATATACGACCTCTGCACCGTATTTTTGTACTGCTTCCAGCAATTGTGTGTTGCCGGTATCCTGATCATAATAAATAACCAGATTACGAGTCGCATCCATGCCGGGTTGTTCTTTAGTGGTTTCATTCTTTAAACGCTTATTAGCGCAAGCACTAGTCAGGAACAAACCTGCGGTCAACAAAATTATTGTGTTTAGTCTCATGATCAATTTTTGGAAATAGAATACTATAAGGTAGTAACAGTATTCTAGGTGCTCGGTTTGCTCGACGATGAAAATCAGCGAAAATAAATCAGGGAAAAATAAGCAAACTATCTTTCCAACGCAGCGATTACTCGGGTTAGCGCGGATTTAAACCAATAGGTAAACTGTTCAGGAGACTGCTCTATCTTCTGTTGTAGTTCTTCTAAAGATATCCACTGGTAGTCCTGTACTTCGGCTGGATTGGGTTGCGGCTCCACATCGGTATAGCCCACAAATACATGATCGTACTCGTGTTCTATTAAGCCATTTTCTACTGGTGAATGATAAACAAAGGAGAAAATACGTTCTACATCACAGACCAATCCCATCTCAAAACCGAGACGTTCCTTAGCGGCAGATTTCAGATCTTCCCCCTTTTGTGGATGAGAACAGCAGGCATTTGTCCACAAACCACCACCATGATATTTTTTGGCAGCACGTTGATGAATAAGCATCTGCCCAGCCTTGTTAAAGATAAAAATGGAAAAAGCACGATGTAATTCGCCGCGTTGGTGAGCCAACAACTTATCCATCTCTCCTACTTCCTGGTCATACTGATCTACTAAAACGACTTGATTTCTTTCCATGCTAACTTCTCGGGCCGATACATATAGAAGTTGGCTAACTTCTGGCCTCATTTAATGCTTTTTTATACACTTTCAATACCCGCTCACGTGCTTCTTTGTGATCCACAATAGCTTGCTCCACCCGGTATGAATAACTTGGATTCCAACGTTTTATATAGGCCAGATCTTTGTCGAAGCGCTTCGTCTGCGCATCCGGATTAAACACGCGAAAGTAAGGCGCCGCGTCGCAGCCGCAGCCTGCCGCCCATTGCCAATTACCGTTATTAGAAGATAATTCGTAATCCAATAATTTCTCCGCAAAATAGGCTTCGCCCCATCGCCAATCGATCAGGAGATGCTTACACAAAAAGCTCGCCACCACCATGCGTACCCTGTTGTGCATAAATCCAGTCTCATTTAATTGGCGCATTCCCGCATCGACGATAGGATATCCCGTTTCACCCTTGCACCATCTGGCAAACTCCTTTTCGTTATTCCGCCATGGAATAGCATCATAAGCTTTTTTGAAACTAGTATCCACCACATGCGGAAAATGATATAATATCTGCATAAAAAACTCTCGCCAGATTAATTCCGATAACCAGGTATCGTTGTTTTTCAAGGCCGTTTTAACACATTCACGTATGGATATCGTACCAAATCGCAGGGCCACTCCCATACGAGTCGTCCGATCTTCTGCCGGGAAATCTCGATGTTTGTCGTAATCGTCAATCATTCCGGGCGTTAGGTTCGGTTTTTCATATACCAATTCCGTTTTCTCAAAACCTAATGTTTTAAGGGAAGGAATAGATTTTTTGGCAGTTTGGTAAAAACCATCCGTACGGTTTGGTGCCGCGGTATAATGCTTACGCTCCAATTGCGCACGCCATTTTTTGCTATAAGGTGTATAGACGGTATAAGGCGTACCATCATTTTTTTGAACGTCCTCTTTTTCAAAAATTACTTGATCCTTAAACAGATGGAAATCAATACTCGATTTATTCAACAACTTAGCGATGGCCTCGTCTCGCTGTATAGCTTGTGGCTCATAGTCGGTATTGCAGAACACGCCCTGTATATCAAACTGCTTTAACAATTGCTCGAAAGCTGCTTTAGGCGTATCATGGAATACCTGTAATGTGCTGCCTAACACTTCCAGATCATGCTGCATCGCTTGTAATGCTTGATGGATATAATCTACCCGAATATCCAGGGGATTCGGTAGCTTATCCAAAATACCGGTATCAAAAATAAATACAGGCACAACCGGGATGTCATCCGACATGGCTTTGGATAAGCCTACGTTGTCTTCCAGACGCAAATCTCGCCTAAACCAAAAAACATTCACCTTATCCTTCATGCGCACCTTCCGTGTTTGGATCTTGATCTACCCATAGCAGATCATCAATAGTGTAACCTACTTCCAGAGCGATACGTAAAAAATCCAGCTTCACCTCTTCAGGGATCGATCTTTCCCGAGACAAAATCCACAGGAAATCCAAATCCTTACCAGCAACTAGTGCATACTGATAGTCTTTGTCAATCGCCAAAACATTATAACCGGAATAAAATGGACCAAAGAAGGAAACCTTCAATGCAGCGACAGTTGGTTCGCCACGGAATTTAGCTTTACCTTCCGCTGATTTCCATTCTTGTTCTTCCTTATTGTACCCTTTATTAAGTACCCGGATGCTCCCGTCTTCGTTGGCAGAATAAGTTGCCGTTACGTGCGATAACCCCCGCTCAAACTTATGATCCAGTCTAGCCACTTCGTACCAAGTGCCTAGATACCGGTCTACTTCAAAAGGTGCTACGGGTTTTGCTGTTTTAGGTATAGAGCTACATCCAGCGCAAAATAGACTTAAGATGAGCCCGATATAAATAGGTAATCTAACGTTCATGTTGTTGATTTTTTTTAAAATACATCTGAAAGTACTTGACCGGAACCCACAAAAATCCAAAGCATTCACCTTCTTCTTTTCCGGTATGTTTGTGATGCTGTTTGTGCGCGCGGCGGATAGCCATCAAATACGGATTAGTTGTATTTCGAAGGAAAGATACACGCTGATGTATAAAAATATCGTGCACAAAGAAATACGCAAAGCCATACAGTGTGATGCCTAAGCCAATGTAAAACAAGTGATTGAAACCTTGAGTACTGCCCCAATAAATCAATGCAATAGCGGGAATAGCGAAGATAACAAAGAAATAATCATTTTTCTCGAGATGTCCTTCGGTGCTATGATCGTGGTGATCGCGGTGCAATCTCCATAGGAAACCGTGCATCACGTATTTATGTACCGTCCAGGTAATACCTTCCATCAGAAAGAAGGTTACCAAAAGGATTAAAAAGTTCATAGTTGTGGGGTATTTTGATTAAAATTTTTATCCAATACTTGATAGCGATAATCAAATATATTATTAAGCTTCTTACGTACGAACAATTTATGCGCCAATATACCCAGTGGGCCTAGTGGCAATTGATAGCGCACATGATCAGTAATCAGTACACCGTCGTCAACCGGAGTAAATGTATGCGTATGTTCCCACAATTTATAAGGTCCCCGTTCCTGAAAATCAATGAAACGTTGTAATGGCACTACTTCTGTGATCCGTGTACGCCACTTTAACGGAATGCTTAAAATCGGGCTCACCGTATATTCGATAATCATATCTTCATATATCGCATCATCCGGGAGTTTGCTTCTCACCACAAATCCCATATCCTTCGGTGTTATCTTTTCTAAATTATAGGGCGAAGAGAAAAACTTCCAGATCGTCTCCAGGTCTCCTTTCAAATGTTGCTCTCGGTAAATGCTATAGATCATCTCGTCAATTGTTTTATGTAGTAGCTTACATAATGGCCATCTTGTAGGCCACATAGCTTTGCATCATCAAAGAAACTTTTCGCCCGTTCGGAATACGAATACGTTCGCACAAAATACGTTGTGCAGGCAATCGGCGGATTTTCTTGAAAAGAGATAGATAATATTTATAGGCCAGGTAGACGCCGAATCGGGCTGAGGCAGGCAGTTTTTTGATACCAATCAATGCCTCCCGAAACTCGGCATGTATGTCTGCCTCTATCGCTGATTTGATCGAATTGTCAAAAACAGCCATATCCACATCTGGAAAGTAAGTGCGACCTAAAATCTGGTAATCGTCTTTTAAATCCCGCAAAAAGTTGACTTTTTGAAAAGCAGAGCCTAGTTTCATGGCATAGGGCTTCAATAGTTCATAAGCCGTTTTATCTCCCTCTACAAAAACCTGCAAACACATCAAGCCAACCACCTCTGCCGAACCCAAAATATACTCTTTGTATTTTTCCGTATTGTATTCTGTTGGATTCAAATCCATTTCCATGCTGTGCAGAAATTGTTCGATCAAACCGTGATCGATATCGTATCGATTCACCGTCTCTTGAAAAGACTGCAAAATGGGATTTAAAGAAATTTTCTCCTCTAATGCCTGATGCGTTTGCTCTTTAAATCGTTGCAACAATTTGTGCTTATCATAGCTATGGAAGCTATCCACTATCTCGTCTGCCAACCTCACGTATCCATAAATGGCATACACCGCCGGACGAATGCAGGAATCTAATGAAAGGATGCCAAGCGAAAAGCTGGTACTATATTTTTCTGTGGTGGCTTTGCTTACTTGAAAGCTTAATTCATCAAACAGCTTTTTCATAGGAGTGTGTGTTAAGTTTATTGACTTCGGTAGCGACGATTTTACCAGAAATGATGGACGGCGGTACACCCGGGCCCGGTACAGTCAATTGTCCTGTATAAAATAAGTTTTTCAATTTTTTGTTCTTTATGGCAGGCTTCCATACCGCAGTTTGAGATAGCGTGTTGGCTAAGCCATATGCGTTGCCACCGTAGGCATTATAATCCTGTATAAAATCAGAAACACAATAGCTTTTCTTATAATCCATTTTATCTGTCAACCCAGTCGTCCCAGTGTGTTTCTCCAGGCGTGTGATCATATCCAAAAGGTAACGTTCTCTAGTAGATTCGTCGTCTGCTACACCCATTGCCAAAGGCATTAATAGAAATACATTTTCATGTCCTTCGGGCGCTACGCCATCATCTGTTTGTGATGGAGAGCAAGCATAAAATAGCGATTTTTCAGGCCAATCCTTATCGACATAAATGGAATCAATGTGGGCGTCTAAATCGTTTTCAAAAAATAAGGTGTGATGCTTTAGATTAGGAATACGCTCTCGGAATCCTAAATAATAGATCAGACAGGAAGGTGCGAAAGTGCGCCCTGCCCAGTAAGATTCATCATAATTTCGTAGCGATGGCTCCAATAAAGATTCTGTGTGATGATAATCAGACGATGCAATTACAACATCGAACTCATGAAGCTCGCCGTTTATCCGCAAAGATTGCACGGAGGAATTGGCACACTGTATTGCTTCTACAGGATGGTTAAAGTGAAACTCGGCACCTTGCTCTTCCGCTACAGCTTTCATCGCTTTCACTAACTCATAAAAACCACCTTTCGGATACCAGGTACCCAGTGCATAACCGCCATAATTCATCAAGCTATACATGGCAGGGATCTTTCTCGGAGAGGCGCCTAAGAAAATGACCGGAAATTCCATGAGGGAGATTAGCTTTGGATTTTTAAAGTATTTCTTCACGTACTTCCTGAAGCCCGACAGCAAATCCAATCGTAGCGCGCTGCCGGCTATTTTTGGTGACATAAATTCAGACCAGCTGTAACAAGGTTTGTTTACAAAATCCCGCATACCCACCTCATACTTATACTTGGCCGCCTTCATGAATTCATCTAGTCTTGCTCCTGCTCCCTTCTCTATGCGCTCAAATAAGACTTTCATTTCTGTATAATCTCTGGGTATGGATACATTTTCTTCCGAAAAAACCATTTCAAACTGTGGGTCCAATGGAAGCAAGTCGAAATAATCTGTCGCATGCTTATCAAAGTCCTGAAAGAAATTATCAATAATATCTGGCATCCAGTACCAGCTTGGCCCCATATCAAAGGTATAGCCATTGTCGGTGATGAATTGACGTGCGCGACCACCAGGACCTGAATTTTTCTCAAATACGTGCACCGTGTTACCGGCAGCGGCAGCGTATGCAGCGGCAGACAATCCCGAGATTCCGGATCCTATAATGGCAATCCTTTTTTTCATGTTGTAGTGGTAGCAGTTAATTGTGTATATGCTTTGTCCAACAGCATCTCTGCTGGCACATTAAGCTGATATAAAGGATGATGAAACGATTCTAATTTTTGTAACAAACGAATCAATTCCAATTTTTCTATTGTCGTAAGATTTGCTGAAACCACTTGCGTAGCCTGCCTGATCTTTTGCATTTGTTCCTTTAAAACTTGCAAACCGCCATCGGTAATAGAGATGAGCTTGCTGCGCCGATCTAGACGAGAACCCACCTGCACTACCCAACCATTTTTGATCAGACGGTTGATAATTTGCATACCTACCGGTTTATCATGAATGTTTTTCTTAATCAAGGCCATTTTGCTCATCTCTCCAAAAGCTTTAAGGTTGATAAGATAAATATAGTCTTCTTGCGTCGAAAATTCAGAATCAAACATGGCAGATCGCGAATAGTTTTTCGCATACCTGTTCAAATGCACTAATAGCGTACTGATTACGCTTTCTGGAGACCTCCCCTTTGCGATACCCGCCCAATCCGGAGCTTGATCGGATTCCAACCGATACAGATCTGCCACCCAGTTTTTAAAACCAGGCAAATCAGCACCATAGTTGGTATCTTCCGTTCGAGCATGTTCGAATTCTGACACCAATTTGATAACAGCTTGTATTAAGTCATAATTCATATCTAGTATGTCTAATGATACAGTGGTGATTAAGCGAAGTAGTATACAACTATATTATTACCAACCCTAACCTGGGTTATAAACCGTACAAAATGGCATTTGTTTGCCCGAATATAGTATAATAATAAACTTTTATTTTACTGTTTAAATGTTGCTTATTCAATCTAGAGACATTTAGAGGTGTTTTTTAATATCAAATACACGCTAAGGAAACAAAGGCCTGATTTGTCTGTTGGTAATCAAGTAAATGAAATAGTTAAAAGCAGTTTCAGAATTTACATTTAGTAGAGAAGACATATAGATGGAAAACACCGATCAAGCTATTAAAAGCGCATTAAAATATATAGATTGTAAATGCAAAGGATATAAACGGGTTAAGGTCGGTAAATCTTACCGTTACAAAAATTTACGTGGCGCCGTTATTACCAACGAGCGCACGTTGAAACGTATTCAAGCACTCATCATTCCTCCTGCCTGGAAGCGGGTTTGGATTTGTCCGGACCCGAAGGGACATATCCAATGTTTCGGATACGATATCCGAGATCGGAAGCAATACATTTATCACAAAGAATGGGCACAAAATCAAAACGATAGCAAATTCCAGAAAGTGCTTGAATTAGGTCCCTACTTACCTTCATTGCAACGACGCATCAATAAAGATTTGAAATTAGCAGAATGGACAAAGGAGAAGGTTTCTGCTTTGGCACTCGCTGTCATCAAGCGCACGCTGATGCGAGTGGGTAATGCCCGTTATACTAAAGCCAACAAGTCATATGGATTGACCACGTTGAAGAAATCACATATTACACTTTCCAAGGAAGGTGTAACCATAGACTACGTTGGAAAGAAAGGTGTTCCGCAACTACACGTGGTGACAGACAAAAAGCTGTATAGCTTTGTCGAATCTTTGTCGGAGATACCGGGAAAAAATTTGTTTCAATACCTGGATCCATCGGCGCCAAAAGGAATCAGGAAATTGCGTGGACGCGATGTGAATGCCTATTTGAAAGGCAAGGATCGGGATAACAAACTCTCTGTGAAGAGTTTTCGGATCTGGGGAGCGACAATTATGGCTGTTCGCGAGATGGCAGCAGTGCAGGCCGAATATGATCTAAATAATAGTCAGAAGATGCTGAATGCTATCATCGATCAGGTAGCAGCCGAGTTAGGCAATACCCGTACAGTAGCTAAGAAATATTATGTACACCCTTTGATACAAGAGTTATTTCTGGATGGTACATTTTACAAAAAAGCGAAGTTAAAGGTTACTGCACGACGACTCACCATACCGCAGGCAGAAACTATCGCTCAGCGATTGTTACGGTAGGCTCGTTCAACGCTCCTAAATGCTGCACATTATGTAAGTCGTATGGAGTTTCCTGATAAACGAAATAGTTCAACCAATTGTTAAACAATAGATTGGCATGTCCGCTCCAACGTACAACTGGTGGATTTCGTTCATCATCGTTTCGATAATAGTTTGTGGGCAATTGTATGTCGTTGCCTCGCTCCAAATCTCTTAGGTACTCCTCGTGTAGCGTCCAAGGTGAATATTCTGAATGCCCTGTTAAATAGAATTCCCTACCTCCCCGCGAGCATACGACGGCTACACCCGCCTCGTCAGACTCGGACAAGATGGAAATCTCTGGGTTGTTTAACAACTCTTCTTTAGCGATGGTGGTGTGCCGACTATGCGGAATATAAAACTCATCGTCAAACCCCCGAAACAAAGGACTACGGTTTTCTGTCGTGCTGTGTTTGAATACGCCAAAAAGCTTTCGGTCTAATGGAACTTTCTCCACACCGTAAAAATGATGTAAAGCTGCCTGCGCAGCCCAACAAATGTACAAAGTAGAGGTAACGTGCGTTTTAGCCCAGTCAAAAATCACCTTCATTTCACTCCAATAACTCACTTCTTCGAAAGGCAACATTTCTACTGGCGCCCCAGTAATGATCATACCATCGTAGAAATTGTCTGTAACCTGGCCAAAACCTTTGTAAAATAATTCCAAATGTTCTTCAGACGTGTTTTTAGGGGTATGTGTATCGAGCCTTAAAAACTCGACCTCCACCTGCAAAGGATTATTAGAGAGCAACCGGACAAAATCGGTCTCTGTCGTGATTTTCAGCGGCATTAGGTTAAGGATCAAGACGCGCAGCGGCCTGATATCTTGCGTGCTGGCACGTAAATCACTCATTACAAAGATGTTCTCTTCCTTGAGAAGCTCGATGGCTGGTAGATTATTTGGTATCTTTACTGGCATATCCCGTTCTTTCCCTAGCGTATTGAAGTAGCAAAAATAGCAAGAATACCCAAGAATTAAAAAGTATTACGAAAGGTTTACTGGTACACCCTCGGGTGCGAAGAGACGTATATCTTGAATCAACTCGTCCACGACATCTTCCGGAGTGGCCCAGGATGTAATCAGGCGCACAGCGGCTTCTTTCTCATCCACCTTTTGCCAAATATAAAACTGATACTTTTCCGTCAATTTCTGGATCAAAGCCATCGGTAAGATCGGAAATAGCTGGTTAGACTGCGGTAGTGATAAGAAGTGGTATCCTTCCTTTTTGATGGCCTGCGCAATCTTAGCCGCCATCAAGTTGGCATGTTGAGCCAGCTTGAGATACAGTTCTCCTTCAAAAAGACAGAGAAATTGCACGCCTAAAAGGCGACCTTTAGCTAGCAAAGCTCCTTTTTGTTTCATGATATAGTCGAATTCCGCTCCCACTCCGCTATGATTAAATATGATGGCCTCTCCTAACAAGCCACCATTCTTAGTAGCTCCCATATAAAATACATCCGTAAATCGACTCACATCTTCCAGCAACAAATCACTTCCTGGAGCCATTAAGGCGTGTCCTAGTCTTGCACCATCTAGAAAAAGCAACAGACTATTTGCTTTGCACTGCGCATAGAGATCCTGCAATTCGGTTTTAGAATATACGGTACCCATCTCGGTAGTATTGGAAATGTAAACTAGCCTAGGTTTTACCACATGGGGTTTCAGGTTATACGATTCCAGTACTTTTTCAATGTCAGCGGCTTTCAATTTACCATCTGTTGTAGCGATGCCGATTACCTTATGACCAACCGCTTCAATAGCGCCAGCTTCATTCGTATAGATATGACCTGATGTAGCACTGATCACTGCTTCGTGCGGGCGCAATAAAGAGGAGATAACCAACAGGTTGGCTTGCGTACCACCGGAAACAAAATGAATAGTAGCCCATTTGTTTCCCAGCTTTTCCTTCAGTAATTCCTTCGCCCGCAAACCATACTCATCTTCTCCATATCCTGACTGCTGCACCAGGTTGGTCTCTATCAAACGGTTTAATATAGATGGGTGTGCACCCTCTGCGTAATCATTTTTAAAATTATACATATCGTGGCAAGCCGTATACTGTGGCGCTCAAAATTGCAAAAAAAGGGTTGGAATATCTTATTTGGTGCGATTAAAGTTTGAAATGATTTGATCGGCGAAAGCGCTTGTCTTCAATAAGGTGGCATTATCCATTTGATTGTAGAAATCAATAGTTACGGTTTTCTCCTCGATCGTTTTGGCCAATGCCTGTGTAATAATCGAAGCCACTTCGTGCCAGCCCAAGTACTCAAACAGCATCACACCGCTCAGGATCACGGATGATGGATTCATCGTATCCGTATTGGCAAAGCGTGGTGCTGTACCGTGTGTAGCTTCGAAAATAGCATGTCCGGTTTGGTAATTAATATTAGCACCCGGTGCAATTCCGATTCCGCCAACGATGGCAGCCAGTGCGTCAGATACATAATCTCCATTTAAATTGAGCGTAGCAATCACAGAATAGTCTCGAGGTGCAAGTAGGATTTGTTGTAGAAAATTATCTGCAATGACATCCTTAATAATCAATTTACCTCCCTCTTCAGCGATTTGCTGTTCCTTATTTGCTTCCTCCTGCCCTTTTTCCGCCTTTGTTTTCTCCCACTGTCCCCAAGTATAGACCTGCTCGCCAAACTCTTGCTCGGCCACTTCATAAGCCCAGTTTTTGAAAGCTCCCTCGGTATATTTCATAATGTTCCCTTTGTGAACAATAGCAACGGAGGATCTTTTTTGTGCTAAGGCATAGTTTATCGCAGCGCGTACTAATCGTTTCGTACCTTCTTCAGATACTACTTTGATCCCCAACCCAGTGTTCGGACGAAAATCATAATCCAGCTTCAGATCTTGATCAAGAAATTGTTGAAGCCGAACGCTTTCTTCGGAATCCGCGGCATATTCTATTCCTACATAAATATCTTCTGTATTTTCTCGAAAGATCATCATATCTACATACTCCGGATGCTTCACCGGAGAAGGCGTGCCCGGGTACCATTTCGTAGGTCGAAGACATACGTACAAATCCAATGCTTTTCTTAACGCCACATTCAGCGAACGTATACCACCACCTACCGGCGTAGTTAAGGGGCCTTTTATGCCAACAAGGTATTCTCTAAACGCGTCGATTGTATTGTCTGGAAGCCAGCTTCCCGTTTCATTAAAGGCTTTCTCACCCGCCAAAACTTCTTTCCAAGCTACCTTTTTTTCATCACCATATGCCTGAGATACCGCGGCATCGAAAACGCGTACTGCTGCATGCCAAATATCCGGTCCAATACCGTCACCAATGATAAAAGGGATAATGGGGTGTTGAGGAACTTGTAGTGATCCATCCGCTCCTAAAGAAATTTTTTCGGCCATGATGTAAATATTTTAGCGTTGTTTGTGGATAAGGCAACCAAAACAATACCAAAAAACACCAGATGGAAACATCTTACTTAAACTGGATGGTTTTTATAGGTGAGATGCGACTGATTAGCATGGATGGAATAATCAATACGATCAGCACAATGCCTACTAATGCCACATTGAGTGATACAATCTCGTACCAGCTTATTTGGACAGGAACAAAGGAAACGTAATAGATACTGGGATCTAATTTAAAAAATTGTGTACTCTTTTGAAAGAAATAAAGGGCGATGGCCAATATATTACCGATCAGCAAGCCATAACCAATGAGATACAATGAGTTATATAAAAACACTTTACGAAGTTGCGTATTACGCATTCCCAGTGCCTTTAGAATACCGATCATGCTAGATCGCTCCAAAATATTGATCAGCAAAGCGGATATTAAGTTAATCAGCGCTACGATGACCATCAATACAAAGATGACGCTATCATTCATATCCAATAACTCTAGCCAGTTGAATACATCGGGCATTTGCTCTACCACATTGGTGGTTACCATCTGTATCGGCAGATTATCTTCTACAACCTGCGAAGTCATCGCCAGTTGCGTAAAATCTTTAATACGAATCTCATAGCCGCCTACATCTTTTGCTGCCATATCATTGATACGCCGAATGAGGTCAAGCGAGCCAATGATATACATCTTATCTAGCTCTTCAGAATGTGTGGTATAAATTCCCTTGACCTCCAGCTTTCGTTTACGTACAGGATGCTGCACAAAATACATAATAAAGCTATCGCCAACTTTCAGATGCAAACGATTGGCCGTTTGTTGAGACACCAAAATTTGATTATTGGCATTTTCCGCGGCAAAATTAACCGTATCTCCTTCCACCAGCATGCGCGATAGGAAGTCTTGCCGGTAGTTGGCATCAATACCTTTGATCAATACACCCTCTACTTCACTGTTCACATGAATAATACCGGCTTTTGTGGCAAACGGGTAGACACCTTCTACATTGGGAAGCTGTCGTAGGGAATCGATTTTTGAGCTGGAAAGAGAGATGGGAGTGTTCTCGTAGGAGGTAGAAACATCGTTCTTAACGATCATAATATCTCCGAAAAACCCCCGCTGCTTATCGGTAATCTCCTGCTTGAATCCTTTGAGGATGGCCACCGCCATAATAATGGCGAGTATGGCCAGGCTCAGCGCGCCAATCGTAACCCGAATAATCATCTTCGAGAACGTTCTTTGACCGAAAAGCGTGATCCGTCTGGCTAAAAAATAGGAGAAATTCAAGCTGAAATTTTATTTTGTAACTTCGCAAAGTTAATAAAAAATGTCATCCCTGAATTGACGGGAAACAAACTACAAAAACATTTATACATACGATGCGAATTATATTTATGGGAACACCGGATTTCGCGGTGGCCTCCCTTGATGCACTTTTACAAGCGGGCGAAAAGGTGGTGGCCGTTGTAACTACTCCAGACAAACCCGCAGGTCGCGGTCAGAAAATGCACGAATCGGCCGTAAAACAATATGCCGTAACACATCATATCCCGGTGCTGCAACCCGAGAAACTGCGCGATCCTCCGTTTCTGGAAAACCTTAAATCGTATCAAGCAGACCTACAAATCGTCGTCGCATTTCGCATGTTGCCAGAAGCAGTATGGAATATGCCGGCACACGGCACTGTTAATGTACATGCTTCGCTCCTTCCAAATTATCGTGGTGCCGCCCCAATCAACCATGCGTTGATCAATGGAGAAAAGGTTTCGGGCGTGACAACATTCTTATTACAGCACGAAATTGATACGGGAAACGTCTTGTTGCAGCAGGAAGTTGCTATCAAAGAAACAGATAATGCAGGAGATCTACATGATCACTTAATGCAAGCTGGCGCTAGATTACTGTTAGATACCGTAGCCGCTTTGAGGGATGGCACGCTAAAACCAATTCCGCAAGATGATATGGCAGGGAAAAATTGGAAACATGCGCCAAAAATATTTAAGGAAGATTGTGTGATCGATTGGAACAAACCGGGCAGAGAGGTCTACAATCTTATCCGCGGACTGAGTCCCTATCCTACCGCATTTACTACACTACAAGGCAAGGTGCTAAAAATATATGAAACAGCACTACTGGAAGAAAAACCTAATAGTGCGCCCGGAGAGTACGAAACAGATCATAAAACGTATCTGCGTTTCGCCTGTGCCGACAGCTATCTTGATCTAAAATTGATACAGATTGAGGGCAAGAAACGCATGACCATAGCAGATTTTTTACGAGGCTATCGCTTCTAATAACACTACAATCCAAGCAAAAATATATGTAACTTACCACATCGTATAAAAGCCCTACAAAAGCAATATAGATGGAAGAACATAAGCCGCTACCCCTATTAAATTCTGAAGAAGCACGTGTAATAGGCGTGTTATTGGAGAAAGCAAAGACGACTCCAGAGTATTATCCGCTCACGTTGAATGGGCTACAGACCGCCTGTAATCAAAAGACTTCTCGACGACCCGTTGTTCAATACGAAGAAAACACTATAATCGTCGCGCTGGATAGCTTACGAAAGCTTGGCTTAGTGTCGACTGTAGTTGGTGGCGGTAGCCGTTCTGTGAAGTACAAACACAATTTGGCCATACAATACCCGCTATTGCCACAAGAATTAGCCATTATATGTCTGTTATTACTTCGCGGCCCGCTAACCGCCGGAGAAATAAATAGTAACGCCGGACGTCTGTATGATTTTGAATCGATTGACGAGGTTTCTCAATTGTTGAGCAAGTTGGAAAGCCATGAGCCATCCTTTGTTAAAATTGCTCCAAAACGCACTGGACAAAAGGAGATTAGATACATCCAACTACTAACAGAGTTTAACGAGGAGGAGTATGAATCAGATCAGCCTTCCACGAGAGCTGGTTCTAGCGAACAGATAACCGCATTGACTGATCGAGTGGCCAACCTGGAACAACAGTTGGAACAGTTACAAACCGCTTTCGACAAGCTGATGAGCGAACTTACCTAGTTAAATGACCAATATGCACTAAGCTTATGAAACTATCCTTATCATTTTTTACAGGTATCTTATGCCTCCTATCTCTAGCAACCTTCGGACAAAGCATTAGTCCACTAACCAAACATCCTGAAAGTGGGTTTCGTGGACTAGACACACACGGTGAACGCGTCGTATGGGTCAGCGGTACACGTGGTACGGTGGGCAGATCTACCGATCAGGGTAAAACATGGGAATGGGTGGGTCCTAAAGAATATTCCGATACAGATTTCAGAGATATTGCCGTTTTTAGTAAGAACGAGGCAGTTATCGTGAGTGCGGGTTCTCCTGCGGTGATTTTACGCACGGTGGATGGCGGAAAATCCTGGGAGCAAGTATACCATAATGATGATCCGGAGATCTTCCTGAATGGTATGGACTTTCAGGGTAATCGTGGCTTTGCCATAGGCGATCCAATCGACGGTTTCTTTCAATTGTTGCAGACGACTGATCGGGGAAAAACCTGGACGGATGTTTCGGGCAGCTTGTTGCTATTTGCGGAGCCTGGCGAGGTTGGTTTTGCGGCGAGTGGTTCTGGATTACAATTACAAGGCGACAATCTTTGGATTGGCAGCGGTGGCTCCTTTGCTGCCGTATTTCGCAGAAACGAAAAGAAGATGTTGATGTACAAAATGCTGACACCCATTATCAGTGGAGCAGCAAGTCAAGGTATATTTTCCCTTAGTTTTTGGAATGACCAGATTGGTGTGGTCGTTGGAGGAGATTATATGAATGATCAGCATAATGAGCATAATGTATACCTTACCTATGATGGGGGCGATAACTGGATAAAGCCAATACAGCCTGTGGGTGGGTATCGATCTGCCGTGAAATACATCACCAAACAAAGATTGGTGGCAACGGGCACTTCGGGTACGGATATTTCTGAAGATGGAGGACAGCATTGGAACACCATTTCGACCGACAGTTTCAACGTAGTTGGAAAATCCAAATCTGGAAAAAGAGTTTATCTGGCAGGTAGTAACGGGCAAATCAGCGTACTTCTTTGGAGGTAGGCCATTAGTACAAGCGTAAAAAGTAAGCATGAAATATTATATCATAGCGGGTGAAGCTTCTGGAGATCTACATGGAGCGAACCTGATAAAAGCATTAAAAGAGCAGGATCAAGAAGCCGAATTTCACATCGTAGGTGGATCTTTAATGGAGGCGGAATCTGGCCAAAAAGCCTTGATTCATACTTCGCAAATGGCATTTATGGGGTTTGTAGAGGTGGTCATGAACCTTTCTTCCATTGCACGCAACCTGCGAATAGTGAAAGAAGATCTATTACGGGCTCGCCCAGACACCGTAATCTTGATTGATTTCCCAGGATTCAATTTGAAAATTGCGGAATTTGCCAAGAAGCATGGAATCACCACAAGCTATTACATTTCTCCAAAAATATGGGCTTGGAATCAGAAGCGAGTCTATAAAATCAAAAAGGTCGTAGATCATATGTTTTGTATTCTTCCTTTCGAAGTGGATTTCTACAAGGAATACCATTACAAGGTAGATTATGTAGGTAATCCGCTATTGGATGCCATTAGCAAACATGAGATCAACGCTAATTTCGTCGCCGACCATGGGCTTTCTCCAAAAGAAGATATCATTGCCTTGCTACCCGGCAGCCGGAAGATGGAGATCGAACGCATTCTGCCAGAAATGGCGGAGTTATACCACAAATTCCCTTCCCATCAGGTCGTAATTGCTGGAGCTCCAAACTTTGACGAAGCGTATTACCGTAGTATTATTGGGGACTTGCCCATAAAGGTAGTTTTCGACCAAACCTACGATTTATTGAAGCATTCGGTAGCCGCGGTAGTTACGAGCGGTACAGCTACCTTAGAAACGGCAATCCTACGCGTACCGCAAGTGGTCGTGTATAAAGCCAACCCCATCAGCATCGCCATTGCTCGAAAATTGATCAAAGTGAGATTTATCTCTTTAGTCAACTTGATCAACGACTACCTTTCTGTTCATGAGTTGATTCAGGGCGATTGTACAGCCAGTAATATCAGCGATGAGATTGGGGAATTAATAACCAATGCCGCGCATCGCGCCAGTGTATTGGAAAACTACGATGTACTTCGCAGCAAATTGGGCGATCCCGGTGCTTCGGCAAGAACCGCTAGCAAGATCATTGCTTACCTTCGCGATGCGTAATAAGTTTTGATGGAAACTTCGTCTTTACGAAGCCGAGGCACGATGGTACGGCAATTTTCAACGGATACAATTACGCAACTACAATAGATTACTTCGTCGTGCCTTCTCGTAATGACGGAAAGCGGACTTATTTGCGAAGCCGAGGAACGACGGTACGGCAATCTAGGGTATTAACTTTCTCAACTATATAAGCTCTCTCAACAGATTATTAAACCTATTAGCATAGCATAGGGTCTAAAGTAAGTATTAATGACAAATGCTTATGAAACGCTTACTAAGTTTACCACTCGCGCTCTGCCTATTGATGATGATAGGCTTATCGTACAGCACGACTATATTTGCTCAGGAGAAAAGTGAAGAGCATCGTATACAGGAACATATCGGAAAGCTGGTCTTATCAAAAAAGAAGAAAAAAGTATTTCAGAATAAAGGACGTGATTCTACCATTACGGTGCGTATCGACACTTTGATCATGAAAGACCGCGCTTCTTTGCAGTTTTATGGGTTGAAAGACGTGAAATTGGAGATTGGTTATGCAGAGATTGGCAAAGACGTGGTATTTTCTGGTATAGGAAATAAGAATAATGCCTCCAATTTTGATATTAGTGTAAATCTAGCCAAATTTCAATCCATGTATGTCATTGCTAGAGGCATTGATGCGATGAATGGTACACGCACAAACCCTAACGGAGATGGTGGAAATGTTACTTTTCACTACGCTACCAGCGGTCTAACACCACAACAAGAGGATCGTAAAGCAAAACAGTATTTAACAATAGATGTGAGCCCAGGGGGTCGGCGAGTGAATCCGCCTACAGACATTGCTTTGGTAATGAGCCGTATTGGCATGGGCGGTCCACGTTTAGGAGGCATTCCACAAGGTCAGGTATATTCCGGATCTCCGGGTCGGGAAGGAAAAGTGGTCGTAGAAGCTGCTCCGTAGCAGAAAGCTTGTTTATGGTTGTGCTTTACCGAAGATTATAGTACTTTTAACCATGAAAGTTTTAGCATTTGCGGCCTCGAACAGTTCGAAATCTATCAACCAAAAATTGGTGACCAGCGTGTCCAAATATTATAAAGAAGATGAGGTTGAGCTCTTGCATATTCATGATTTCGAGATGCCGATTTACTCGGCAGATCGGGAAAAGGAAAGTGGTATTCCGTCACATGCCATTGATTTTGCCGCTCACATAGATGCGGCAGACTTAATTATCATCTCTTTTGCAGAACACAATGGCAATTATACAGCCGGTTACAAGAATTTAATTGACTGGGTGAGCCGAATTAAGGGGCGTAAGCCTTTTCAAAATGCCCACCTTTTCCTACTTTCTACTAGTCAGGGCGCGCGCGGTGCGCAAGGCGTATTAAGCATTGCAGCATCTCGGATGCCTTTTGATGGTGGCACGGTACTGGATAGCTTATCTTTACCGGAGTTTTCTGCAAACTTTGAAGACGGTAAAGGAATTACTAACGTGCTGTATCGAAGTCAATTGGAAGCCAAAGTGAGGAAGACGAAACGAGAAATGAAAAAAATATTGGACAGTAAAGAGATATCATGAAAGTGAAGTCACGTAAAATAGTTTGGTTTGTAGGTGCGCTAGCACTATTATTGGCCTATTTCATATGGGATAGTTATACACAGCCTTCTATCGCTGATGTACCCGGCGACTTTGAGGAAGTGGCCTTTGTTCGCAATGAGCAAAATAAGGGTGCCATTGTTAGAATCTATGCCATCACCGTAGGTGATCCGAATAGTGCGTTGTATGAGGAATGCGCTGATCTATTCCCCACCAACGATTATGGCAGTGTGACCAAAATCTATTTCTTTGATAAGGGCGGCCCCTATCCTACCGAATTGACGTTGGATGAACCTCATTTCGATGTATCAAAATATGGCGCCCTTCGTATTGTAAAACGCTACGGCTCAAAATAGGACACTAAACCTATGTCATGCAGAATAGGTCTTCTTTTATTGATATTCATACGCATCAAGACACGGTAGAAAGTGGTTCTTCGACCTTCCATCTACGCAATGTGATTATCGCAAGAGACAAAATGAATACTCATCCTTGTTCGGCGGGCATCCATCCTTGGTATATACAAGAGGATGGCAAAGCGCAGTTAAATATGCTACGCGAGATGCTCGGTACGTATACCAATATATTAGCTATTGGAGAATGCGGTTTAGATAAAGTGACGGCAACTCCATGGCAAACGCAAGAAGCAATTTTCTCCGCGCAATTGACATTAGCTGGCGAGTTTAATAAACCAATCATTATACATTGCGTTCGGGCTTATCAAGAGGTCATACGTTTAATAAAACACGTGCAGAATACAAAGCCTGTTATCATGCACGGTTTTAACAAGAGTGTTGGATTAGCAAGGCAGCTATTAGATCAGCACTTTTATCTTTCTTTGGGCGACAGCATCCTAAGAGGTCATCAAGATCAATTGATAGCAGATATACCACTGGATCGTCTATTCTTTGAAACAGACAGCTCAACCACTCCAATCTCAGAAATTTATATGTATTTTTGCCGCGTTCGAAACTTGAGGCTGAATGAACTGCAGGCACAGATCTGGTCGAATTTTGAAGAGGTATTTAATTAGTATTTTAAAGTATAATGAAAGATGTATCTTGGCTTTCTCGTACGGAAGCTTTGATTGGCGGCGACGCCATTAAGACACTAACCAATGCGCATGTGATGGTACTTGGATTAGGCGGTGTAGGATCTTTTGCGGCAGAATTTGTGTGCCGTAGTGGCGTAGGTAAAATGACGATTATAGACGGTGATACGGTCGATCCTTCTAACAGAAACAGGCAACTTCCTGCGCTAGCGACTAATCATGGTGTTTCTAAAGCGGAGATTATGCGCGAGCGCCTTCTGTCTATCAATCCAGAGCTTGAGCTCCAGGTGTTTGAAGAATTTGTGGTGCCCGAACGTATTCCTTCTTTTATAGATTTAAAGCCGGATTATATTATTGAGGCTATCGACAGCATCACGCCTAAGTTATTTTTAATCCGATCGGCTCACGCGGCCAATATTCCATTCATTAGCTCCATGGGTGCTGGTGGTAAGGTAGACCCTACACAAATCCGCATTGGTGATATTAGCGATACGTACAACTGCAAGCTGGCAAGACATATTCGCAAGAAACTACGTAAACACGATATTCAATTAGGTGTAAAAGTGGCTTTTTCTGTCGAACCGCCAGAAAAAGCTTCTTTATTGTACACCGATGGAAGCAATTATAAGAAATCAGCTTACGGTACAATGTCGTATTTACCAGCTGCCTTTGGTGGCGCCATTGCTTCTGCTGCTATACGCGATCTGATCAGCAAATAATACAAATTTTGTGCTTCTGGTAAATTGGAAGTAAATGTGTATTTTTAACCTTCCTCGGCTAGCATACTATCGGTAGGATATACCACAGATTTACCACATGAACACAATTGAATCGAAAGATATTCCTCAATTCCTCTCTGGAGGTGGCGAGATGGGTACGCTTATCCGAAGTATGGATTGGTCGAAGACCGCCCTTGGCCCGATAGAAGATTGGCCTCAAAGTTTGCGCACATCAGTGAGTTTATGTCTATCGTCTACTTTTCCAATTCTAATCGCTTGGGGTCCGGAGAAAATACAGATCTACAATGATAGTTATCGTCCAATTTGTGGGGATAAGCACCCCACATCAATGGGACAAAATTTTAGAATCTGCTGGGAGACCGCTTTGGAAGTCGTGGGTGATGCATTCAGTCGTGGAGAACTGGGGGAAGGCACATACATCAATGATCAGCGCATGTTTCTGGATCGCCATGGCTATCTGGAAGAAGCTTTCATGACTTTTTCGTTTGCGCCAATACGCGATGAATCTGGTGGTGTAGGTGGAATTTTCCATCCTATTACAGAAACTACCGTAAAAATGCTAAGTGCCCGACGTACCAAAGTACTACGCGATTTGGGTGCCGCATTAGGCGAAGCCAAAAGCATTCAAGATATTGCAGCCGTAACCCGAAATTTACAGCCTGAATGTGAGCTGGACCTCCCCTTTCTGATGCTCTACCAGTTAGATAGTCAGCAAAATTCCGTTAAGCTTATCAGTACCTCGGGCTTACCCAATAACAGTAAACTAACTCCTGAAAGCTTAAATTTGATAGAGGCAACTGGTAGCTGGCCTTTACAACAGTGGAGACATAGCGGAAATATAGAAGAAGTACGCCATCTTACTTCGCTTTTTGAAGAATTCGAATGCCAGCCCTATCCAGAATGTCCGTCCTCCGCCGTTATTTTACCCATTCGCATCAGCGGACAGGACGAAGCATTTTGCTTTCTAATTGCCGGAGTTAGTGCACGACGAGCGCTAGACAGCGATTACCGTAATTTCTATGAACAATTGCTCAACACCTATAATACTGCCTTTTCTAACGTTTACGCCTACGAACAAGAATTAAAACGTGCTGAAGCATTAGCAGAAATAGACCGAGCTAAAACTCAGTTTTTTAGCAATATAAGTCACGAGTTTAGAACCCCGTTAACGTTGATGCTGGGACCGTTGGAAGACATTCTACAGCAAGAAACTCTCCCTGTTGATTTGCAGGCGCCGTTACAAGCTACTCATAGAAATGCCTTGCGTTTACTTAAGCTCGTCAACAACCTGTTGGATTACAGTCGTGTCGAAGCCGGTCGTACGCAGGCAGCCTACCAGAAGGTAGATCTTGGTCAATTGACGGTAGACTTGGCCAGCAGCTTTCGATCTATTATTGAAAAAGCCGGCATGAGCTTGGTAGTAGAAGCCGCTCCCATCGTATCAGAAGTGTATGTAGATCGCCAAATGTGGGAGAAGATCGTACTCAACTTATTGTCAAATGCTTTCAAATTTACTTGGAAAGGAAGTATTAAAATTCGAGTTTATGAATCCGAGGATAATGTATTCCTACAGGTAGCAGACACGGGCACGGGCATCCCTGCCAAAGAACTACCCTATATGTTTGAGCGTTTTCATCGCGTAGAAAATGCCTCTGGACGTACGCACGAAGGTTCTGGCATTGGCCTTTCCTTGGTGCACGAACTGGTGTTGTTACATGGGGGTGAGATTCATGTAGATAGTACCGAAGGCATAGGATCAGTCTTTACAGTCAGCATCCCGTTGGGTAAAGCACATCTACCAGCAGCAAAGGTCTCAGAAGAGGTAGTGAATATCGACACATCTGCTTTGAAGGGAGCCTTTATACAGGAGGCCACGAGTTTATTGCAGCAGGATAATGCCATAGAATTTTTGCCGACCGAATCTGCGATTAATGAAAATCCTGATTTAGGATTTAGCACTACTAACATACGCATTCTGGTTGTCGACGATAATTCGGATATGCGTGCCTATCTCGAACGATTACTTGAGCCTTATTTTCAGGTTGAACTGGCATCAAACGGTGCAATAGCATGGAGCAGCATACAGTCTCGGCAGCCTGATCTGGTATTGAGCGATATGATGATGCCGGTGATGGATGGAAAGGAACTGCTACATCTGATACGCAGCACACCGCTAACAGTACGCCTACCGGTTATTTTTCTTTCTGCACGTGCTGGAGCAGAAGCACGGATAGATGGTCTGGAAGCAGGCGCAGACGACTACCTAGTGAAACCCTTTGCGGCAGCAGAATTACTCACCAAGGTACGGGCACAAATAAAAATATTGGGTGTGCGCAATCAAGCTGAACAACAGTTACGTGCATTGATTACCAATGCACCGGTTGCCATTGCCATTTATCACGGCCCCAATCATATGGTGGAAATAGCCAATGATCGTATGCTGCACTATTGGAATCGCGACGCTCAGGATATTCTAGGAAAGCCGCTTTTCGAAACAATTCCTGCGCTCGTATCGCAAAAATTACTAGCAATACAAGACGAAGTGTACCAAACGGGCGAACGATTTGTATCGTCGGAGTTTCCCATTACACTGATGCGTAATGGACTGGCTGAAACCAATTATTTAAACCTAACGATTGAAGCAATACAAGTGGATCATCGCATTACTGGTGTGATGGCTGTGGCGGCAGATGTCACGACATTGATCAATGCACGGCTAGCTTTAGAAAAGACTTCTGACACATTGCTCTTGTCGATGGAAGCCGCCAATCTCGGTACTTGGCGAACCGACTGGGGCACCAACAACTTATTCTTCTCCGATATAGCATACCATTTGCACGGTATTCCGATCGGAACCGATTTATTATTCGATCAAACCATACCAATTATCCTGGCGGAATATAGGATACAATTTCTTGCAGCAATTCAGGAGGCGGTGGAGAATAAAGGACGCTTTAGTATAGAATATCAAATTCAGCCTGCTAATGGCTCCGCTGCTAAATGGTTACATTCTACTGGTAAGGTGGAACTGAACGAACAAGGAGCAGTAATCGGATTGATCGGAACATTATTGGACATCACCGAATCTAAAGCGGATAGCCAACGCAAGGACGATTTTATCGCAATGGTGAGCCATGAACTCAAAACGCCGCTGACTGCGATGAGTGGTTATGCGCAGATATTGCAACGGAAAGCACAAAATAATTCGGACGACTTTTCGGCGGATAAGCTAGATAAGCTTTTTTCTCAATTGAAGAAGATGAACACCTTGATCAATGGTTTTCTTAATGTTTCCCGATTGGATTCTGGTAAGATCCATCTCCATGCGCAGCATTTCTCCTTGCGTGAGCTTATTGAAGAAACAATCGATATAGCACAGGATGTAACTAGCAGCCATCAAATTACTTACGAAGAAGAACAAGTGGTAATGCTGTCTGCAGATCGTGAGAAAATCAGCTCTGTCGTATATAATCTGGTCGGGAACGCCGTCAAGTATTCTCCACGAGCAGATAAAGTAATCGTACGGAGTAGAGTGGCCGATGGTATGGTGATCGTAAGTGTGCAGGATTTTGGTATGGGGATCAAGACAGCAGATATAGATCATCTGTTTGATCGTTATTATCGCGTGAAGAGTAAAAGCATGGATAACATTGCTGGATTCGGAATAGGATTGTACTTGAGTGCAGAAATTGTGCAGCGGCATTATGGTAGAATATGGATAGAAAGCATTTGGGGAGAGGGATCAACCTTCTATTTCAGCTTACCTATAGCATAACAATAATGCTAACTTTCACTCTATAAAAACATTACCGGGTTCGTTCGGTTTTACTGCTACAGTCTACATTGTACCAAAAAACACCCCGACATGAACGAACACATCCCTAAACAAATTAAGGGCCATCACCTAGATTGTCGTGATTCGGCTGACTTTGCAGGGCTTGATCAAGCAAATGAATTCTATGAGATTGCTAAGAATAGGTTATTATCTATTGAGCAATGGGACGATATTAGTCAATTTCCGGCAGCTACATTTTCCTTGTATCAAGATCATACCAATCTGGCAGAGAAAAATACGTTGACAGAAGGTGCCTATGTCAAGATTAAGGTACCATTGCCTTCAAGATCAAATGAAGAAGGATATGATTGGGTACAGATAGAAGGGATACATGTAAACGAAGACAAGGCCTTTAAGCGAATAGCTATTACGCTACGTCCATCGGAAGATCCTACCCAAAAATCCTCAGAGACAGCGCACTTTTTTACCGCTAATGCGACTTCTACCATCTGCGTAGAGCAGAAAGACAACGTAGTATCCGCAGTGTATGCTGGCCGAAATCAGTCGCCAAATACGGATACGAGCAGCCTATCTGCTGAGATCCGCAATAGGATTGTAACGATTGGAGCCAAGTTAGGTGCCTCTTACCCGCAATGGAAAGCGTTGGTAAATGGACTAGTACGTAAGTAAAATTCCCTAAACTGGGGCACAATACGCTAAGACGTTCCGATTATACCTGTTTAAGTTACCTGGCTGTAAAATTTAGATGTTTGGCATCGCGTTTGGAATAGTCCTAATAGCAGACAATATCATTCACACACCAAAAAATTAAACGCTATGAACACTATCGAGACAAAAGCAGCAAAATTAGGGTTGGACAAAGGATATTACTTATTACTGATGGCAATTCTAGAAGATGAGCAATCGGAGGATATGGGTTTAGCTGAGGCTAGTTAGATTGATCTATCCCCTATATTTTCAAGTGTTTTACCTCTTGAATACCATCAATCGGAGTGTACGCAGCATTCCTAAAATAAACGGCCATTTACGCAAGCTCCACATAATGCGAAGATCATTCGTAAAGTCCGACTGCGCATCCAAAAATTGAAAAACGTGTGATGCACGTGCCTTGTTAAATAAATCAGTGAATAACATATGCCCAGGGTAACCACCTTGGGCTAATACATGCAGCAAAATAGCGTCGTAGAACTGTTCCTTACGACGCGAAGGCAAGGTCACCTGTGGCCATGTTTTACGCTTGAATGCCTCTAAAATTTGGGAGATCGTTCGCTTTACATTAGTATAGGTGTAGCCTGTAGAGCCTCGCGTATCCCCTCCTGCTGATCCTAAGAAAAATACGCGACCATCACGACGTTTAAAATGATAATCCGTCATCGGAATAACCCCATATTCTTCCTCCGTTATTTCGTAGTCCTTAACATGGCATACTTCTCGTAAATATAAAGCTAGCTTTTCGGCATACTCTTCCCGCGAGATTAATGACTTAGAGAAGATAGTATACTCAACAAAAATCTCGTTATCTGACGCAGGTAAACCATAAATAAAAGATGTACCATGTTCTTGAGAGGTGCGGTAATCCATAATCACCGCTTCCTCTGGATCCGAGAAACGATGCTCAGTGCGTATCTTCCATCCCGTAAAATGTTGGAGGAAATACTGGTTATGTGGTTTTAATGTTGGCTCCTCAAAGATAGTCTGAAAGACATATTCAGCAAAGAAAACGCCTTCATCACTTCGAACCTCACAGCTTTTATCATCTTGTAGTATATGCTGTACTTTGCCTTCCACCACAGTAACATTCTCATATTTCTTGATCTCTTTCAGAGCATGTTTTCGATATGCTGAAGCGTCGAAACTATAATAGGAATAATCATCCAATTTCAATGGAATTGAAACTCCATCGTTAGAGACAACCGAAAGCTTATCCCATTTTAAATAGGGAAAATCTGGAATAGGATCAGTAGCCGTAGACCAGAACGAAATACGCTTGTTTGGCGTATTATTCAATGATTCGCCGAGAAGAAGAATGGATTTATTCTCCCATATATTTTGTTTCAATCCATCCAAAAGCAAAGTAAGACCAGCGATGCCAGCTCCTAGAATTGCTATATGATAATTTGTAGATGATTGTTGCATTTTCCTAGAAACGTTGTGTAGGTCTAAAAGTTTGTGCGTAAGTGTGAATTTAATGGTTTACTCACGCGATTATTAACTCTTAAACAGGGTATTGTACATTTTCAGCACCTGTGGATGTTTTAGCTGTGTCTTTCGCTGCTGAATATAGGATTTGTCTCCCTCCATATCTCGGTAATAATTCAGAAAGCGAGGACAGTTACTCTGCACAGAATAGCGCAGTAAACGAATTTCAACATTATTAGGAGATTGCAGAACAGCTGCTTCCAGATTATCTTTGCCTCTTTGAAAAGTTTTCCATTTGCTAATTGGGCTGTTGGTATGGTTTGCCCATATCGTTTGCAGTGCGCCCAAATACGCTTTCTCTGTAGAAGTGATATTACGCTTACTTGTTAAATCCGTAATTAGACTTTTACACAATTCACTATCGGATACTACTTTGGGGAACTTACTCCGAACTTCTTCCAATGTATTGGACCACAACAGTACAGGAAGAAAAAACAAGAAAAATAAAATGTGTCGAATCATGGTGGAGGAAAACACAGCAAATGCTACGCTATCAAACATAAGGAATAGTTTCGAAATAGTGAAAGAAATGATATATTTGATGAGCGCGTAGCGATACGCGGAAAATAATACAACTACACCAAAATTGCTTTAGTCTTTTTATGTCTGCTTCTCCCCAAAAACATGGTTCGCTGTTCACCATTTACGACGTTATATTTCTGATCCTCGGTGTCTTATTTGCGAGCTTTGCGCTTAAAAGTTTTTTGGTTCCCAATCATTTTCTAGATGGTGGTGTAACGGGCATATCCCTGTTATTACACGAGGTATATGGATGGAATCTGGGTATACTTTTAGTGCTACTCAACGTTCCATTTATTGCTTTATCATTTGCCAAAGTAGGTCGCAACTTTGCGATACGTAGTAGCTTGACCATCGTATTGATTGCGCTTACCATGCACTTTGTTTCCTTTCCAGAGCTTACTCATGACAGATTGCTGGTCGCCATGTTCGGCGGTTTCTTTATGGGGATTGGTATTGGACTTTCTATGCGAGGCGGCGGTACATTCGATGGTATGGAGGTATTGGCTTTACTTACCTTCAAACGAAGTAGCTTCACAATTACGGAAATAATTCTAGGAATGAATATGATTATATTCATTGTGGCAGCAGCCTTTATTGGTGTAGAAACAGCTTTATACGCGATCTTAACCTACCTAATCGCGAGCCAAACGACCAAGTACGTGATCGAAGGTATCGAGGCTTATACCGGTGTTACCATTGTTTCTTCGGATAGCGAAGCAGTGAAACGCGCTTTGGTATTATCGCTAAATCGTGGTATTACCGTGTACAAAGGCGAACGAGGATTTATGAAAGAATCTTTTGAGCAAAGCACAGAGGTAGATATTATCTTCACGATCGTAACGCGGTTGGAAGTACGAAAACTACGTAATATCGTGCATGCGATAGATCCAAAAGCATTCATTTTTACGCAGACAGTACGCGAGCCTCAAGGCGGAATCGTGAAGGAGATCGTAAAGCACTAGCTTTTACGAAACAATCCAACGATTTTTTTGCCTCCCAATACGGCGATGAGCGCTACGATCCCTGCAATCAAACCGATCAAGAGCTCTGTTAAAATGCCCGGTAAGTTAGGCAGTATGCCATGAAAGAAATCAATATTGTGGACGAAAATACCACCAGATACCAAGATTAAGGCTACGGTACCGATCACACCGAGCGTTTTGATGACGATGGGTAACGCCTTTACCAAAACTTGACCTAGCTTCGCCCTGAATCCTCTATTTTCTGATTTTTTGATCAAGTGATAGCCCGCATCGTCCATTCGTACGATTAGTGCTACGATACCATATACACCTACTGTGGCCAAAATGGCCACAACAGAAACGGTTACGATCTGTATGGTGGTGCTGCGGTCCAATACGGTACCCAGTGCAATAATGACGATTTCGACAGAAAGTATAAAGTCAGTGGTGATGGCCGAACGCACCTTTGCTTTTTCCATGGCAGCAGCATCCATCTCTGCCTCTGATACCACTTCCTGCCCCGTTTTCTGACGATGAAACAGGAATTCCACGATCTTCTCTACGCCCTCGTATGCCAGGTAAAATCCCCCTAAAACAAGAATGACCTGAATAGCAACTGGAAAAAAGGCATTTAGTAGTAAGGCTACTGGTACAATAATCAGCTTGTTGATGAAAGAGCCTTTGGTAATGGCCCACAATACCGGAATTTCTCGATTAGCCAGAAAGCCCGTGGCCTTCTCGGCATTTACCGCCAGATCATCGCCCAAAATCCCCGCGGTTTTGCGGGTAGCGATCTTACTGGTAACAGCGACATCGTCCATTAAGGCACCGATATCGTCTAATATTGCAAAAAATCCTGAAGCCATGTTCGCCTATATAATTGGGACTAAATGTAGGGAATATCTCCGAAAAAAATCTATCTTGTTTGCATGAAACCGACTATACAGATAGAATATTGTCCGAAATGTGGATGGATGCTTCGAGCCGCATACATGGCCCAAGAATTACTCACCACATTTGTGGAGGATGTACACGGTGTTACACTGATTCCCAGCGGCATTAGCGGTAGATATCAAATCCGGATTGATGAGCGCATGGTGTATGACCGAAAGCTGGCAGGTGGATTCCCAGAAATCAAAGCGTTGAAACAATTGATACGCGACGAAATAAATCCAGACAAATCATTGGGCCACTCGGATAAAAAACAAGAAGGTGACCACTAGGTCACCCCGTTAACGGGCAAACTTATCGATAATATCCTTCGCCATCTGTGTAAAATAACCTCCAGAATGATAGCCGTTCCACGACATGGTCGTCGTTTCGTATAGATCGGTATCATATCGTTTATCTGGTGTAATATAACCGACATAGCCACCATTAAAACTCGTGACAATTAAATGCAGACCACGTTGCTGTGCATAGCGATCCAGCTCAGTCATGATTTCTCCAGAAAAATCTGCTGGCATTCCTAGCAATAAAACATCATCAATCTTTGTAATTTTGATGTAAGTAGGGTACGCGCCAAAAAAAGTCCGAAATACCCAAGGACGTAAAGCGTAGTTTAAGCTGATTCGCGCAGACTGCTCTGGCATAGGCACTTCTATATAATCGCTAACCAACCGATCGGCAAGTCTTATGTGCTCATCTTCTTCCCTACTATTGATACGTGAAATGAGACCGTGAGCCATGCCTTCGGCCCAGGCAACATCAGAATCGCCTTCACTCAACGCGCCCATACTGCCGACAGCACCGGACATGAACATTCCAAAGTGTTTGGGCACCCTTTCGATGGAGTCGAGCAACATGCCTGGATAATCACGTGATAACTGTAAAAATTTCCGATTAAGCACCGTTGGGTGTGCTCCATAGGTCACCAGCTGTGCTTGGCTAGAATCCGAACGTTGAAACGTTAGGTTGCGAATCCAGGGATCTATTACACCATCGGCCACGTCCAAACGGTTACGAATATTATCCGCATCTTCTATTTCATCGTAATATACCTCGGCATTCTTCAGGTTAGTAGTGGATGCGATAATGGCGTCTCTAAATTTTTGCGCTAATCTTATTTCTACCTGCTTATCATAAGCACCAGCGAATAAACGGCCTGCTAATTTGAGCCCCCAACCACCTTGCCCATGATGTGTATGCGTTGCATTCAAGTGCACATTAGATAAAGTGATCCCATCTTCTGTGAGCAGAGCTTCCAATCTATCCGTGATATTGGGAGGAATAATCAACATATCGGCCGACAAAAAATAGATTGTGGCACCTGGATTTTTCACCGCAATAACGCGCACATAAAGCGAATCGCGTACGGCTTCATAATGTTTGCCCCACCGATTGCCATAGCCGGCCATTGGTGTAGATGTAAGTGGTGTGATATTGATCTTAGCCCAGCCAACTTGAAAGGGACCGCTATGTTCCTTAAATTGCTTTTGGCCAATAAAATCCTTCCATGCATGATAATAGGTAGTTTCGTTGATCGGGGCACGATCGATCCGTTCTACCAATAGGAATAAAATGCTGAGTACCGAAAGTAGCACAATCAAGAATATTTTTAACGCTTTTTTGATCATAAAAGGTCGTATTTGCATCCTCAATGCTTAATTTCGAATATCGAACTTAGAAGCGCATGAGGAAAGGTATTACAAGGCATTTTAGGGTTTATCGCTATGTTTTTTACAAAGAAACACTGGTTGATTTTAAAGAGCAATTCTGGTCATTTCTCGGGGCCTTTGTCGGTATCGGAATTATCGCCGTAATACAGTCTTTCCAACTACCACAATTGGAAAACGTATTTCTTATCGGCTCATTTGGCGCGTCCAGCGTACTGATTTATGGTGCGATTCAAAGTCCGTTGGCACAACCGAGAAACCTGGTTGGCGGCCATGTCGTATCTGCTTTAGTTGGCGTTACTGTAGGCAAGTTATGTCCAGACATTATCTGGATCACTGCTCCCTTGGCCGTCGCACTGGCTATTGTAGCTATGCAGTTTACCCGTACCCTGCATCCTCCTGGTGGGGCTACTGCTTTGATTGCTGTAGCGAGCGGTACACAAATACACGACATGGGCTACCTCTATGTATTTAGTCCGGTACTTTCCGGCTCCATCATTCTCCTGGTTGTTGCCTTGATTTTTAATAACATCACGGCTAAACGACATTATCCAGTGAAGCGATCTCGATTAAGAAGATCGCGAAGACAACAAATCAAAAAACGCTTTCAACCCAAGTAGTTGAAAGCGTTTTTGTTTCTTTAGTTACTGCTGAAGTAAGCACGTACATTCTTGCCTTCCATCCAGTTCATAAAAGCTCGATTAACAACCTTATTACCTCCTGGCGTCGGATAATCTCCTGAGAAATACCAATCTCCCAAGTGATTTGGACATGCTTTATGCAAGTTTTCCAAGGTTTGAAAGATCACTTCTACCTCTGCATTCAAGTGATGCGGCTTAATGATACGCGCAATCTCATCCGATACCTCCTGTGGTTCAAAAGGCTCATAAATCGCCTTCACATAGTTATCTACCTCATCCTTAGGCTTCGTAAGAGAAGCTAAACATTTCTGATATACATCTTCAATGATATGTGCTAAACCACGCTGCTTCAATAAAGAGATAGCGGCTTCAAAAGCAACAAATTCCCCCATTCTAGACATGTCGATACCGTAGCAATCGGGATAGCGAATTTGAGGTGCCGAAGACACGATCACGATCTTCTTCGGATTCAAACGATCCAATATTGTTAAGATACTTTGCTTTAAGGTAGTTCCGCGCACAATAGAATCATCGATAGCGACGATGGTATCTTCATGATCACGCACAATACCATAAGTGGTATCATATACATGCTGTACCATGTCTTGACGATCCGCATCCTGGGTAATGAACGTACGCAACTTAGCGTCTTTTACATTCAATTTTTCAAAACGGGGCTGAATGCTTAGCATATCGTCTAGCTCGCTATCCGATATTTTGTCGGCGCGTTGCAATAAAACTTCCTTTTGATGTCTGCGTACATATTCCTGCACCCCCTCCATCATACCATAATAAGACACTTCTGCCGTGTTAGGTATAAAACTGAAAACGGTATTCTTAATATCATACTGTACAGACTCTAGTACCTGCGGACAAAGAAGCTTACCTAAAGCCTTACGCTCTTTATAAATATCTGCATCGGAGCCGCGGGAGAAATAGATGCGCTCAAAAGAACAGGATTTCTGCTCGGATGGTTCGCGAAACATCTCTTGCGTGATGGTACCATCCTTTTTAGCAATCAGCGCATAACCAGGTTTGATCTCCTGTACACTCCCTAACGGTATATTGAATGCGGTTTGTATCACCGGGCGTTCGGAAGCAACCACCAATACTTCCTCATCCTGATAGTAAAATGCTGGGCGAATTCCTGCAGGATCGCGCATCACGAACGCATCACCATGTCCGAATATACCGGCAATCGTGTATCCACCATCCCAGGTTTTAGCAGAACGGGTCAAAATCTTGGAGACATCCATGTTTTTACCAATCTGCGCGCTGATTTCAATGTTAGAATAGCCGTCGCGTTTAGCCTGATCGAATAATTCCTGGTTTTCTTCGTCTAGGAAATGACCAATCTTCTCCAAAACAGTAACCGTATCGGCTTGTTCTTTAGGATGTTGCCCTAAGTCATAGAGCTGTTGAAGCAGTTCATCGACATTGGTCATATTGAAGTTACCGGCCAAGACTAGGTTTCGGGTCATCCAGTTATTCTGACGAAGAAATGGATGGCAGCTTTCTATGCTGTTTTTACCATGCGTACCATAGCGTAGATGGCCCAATAATACTTCTCCGGTAAAGCTCACATTGTCTTTTAGCCATTGTGGGTTTTTGGATTGCTCGGGGTAAGCCTTGTTTACTGCGGCAAATTTCTTCTGCACATATTCGAAAATATCCGCTACTGCAGTAGATCCCATCGCTCTATATCGTGAGATGTATCGGTTTCCCGGCTTCACATCAAATTTAATAGTTGCTATACCCGCACCATCCTGACCTCTATTATGTTGTTTCTCCATCAAGAGATAGAGCTTATTTATCCCATAATAAGGCGTGCCATACTTTTCCTGATAGTAAGAGAGGGGTTTTAATAAGCGGATCATTGCAATTCCGCACTCGTGTTTTATTGCGTCACTCATAGTTCCTTTTGAAGTGACAAAGGTACAGAAATATTGCACATAATTGTGCAAACAAAATGCGTAAACGATGAGAATAAATTACGTGCTAAAGGATATTGATTTTACGCTTGGCGATATTTAAGGAATGATCTTTACGTTGAATCAATTCCGGCTTTTCCATCCGTTGCCAAGTCATATAGCTATTCACCATTTTTCCGTGCGAAAGAATGGGTCTGGTAGATTTCAGGTATAAAATATCTGCTTCAAACGTAACATCTCGTTCTACCGTTTTGCCGATCAGGGCTGGTGTAACCGATGTAATGACTTCGTGTACAACGGTAGCTTGCCGATTATCGGTATGATATGAACCACTAAACACCAAAAAATTACGATAATTAATATCCAGGTATTTGGCACTATCTGCTAATAACGTTTCCTCCTTATCATCTGTACCTGCAATCTGCACAGACATATACCCATCTGCCGAATAAATCAATATGCCATTGGGTGTATTTCCAAGAGGGAAAAATGAATCGGCGCCATCAGTTGATATCTCAATATAAGATAGCAGCTTCCACGCTCCTGTCAATTCATTTTTTATTGATGTCATATTAGCTGGTTTTATGATGGTCTATTACTAAGATAACGGAATTTAGCACAAATTAGTTTACCTCTGTATTGAAATACTTTATTTGACTTCACCGTGATTATGTTATTCTTCTATTGCATGGCAATTTTATTGCCAATAAAAATATGAATTGCACTTTGTAGCACTTATAATTCGTAAAGCGTTCACTAAGACATAGAAAAATGATAGAATAAAATCGTATAAATGTATTGCAGCATGAAAAAGACCGTAAAACTACTCTTGTTATTAACTGTTATTGTACTGGCCAATAGTTGCCTGAAAGATGATAGTGTTCGTCAACCTTTTGCGGTTTTGACAGTGATTAATGGCTATACCGCAGAGCCTCGCCTTACCTTTGCATTGGATCGTAACAATTTTCATACAGGCAACTATACAACGGCTCAAAGCTATGATATCGCCATTGGCAATCGTGCATTCTCCTACCGAGGTGCCGCTGCTCAAAACCTGGTCGACACTACTTTTCAAATCGTACCGTCGACATTCTATTCTGCTTTTGCATATGGCACGCCGTCCGATCCCAAGGTACTTCTTACCAAGGATTCTGCAGCACGTGATCTTGGAGCAAGAGCGGCCGTGCGCTTTATTCATCTGGCGAATGACGTGGATGCTGTACAACTTTACCTTGGAGAGCAACCCGTAGAAGGAATTGCGATGCGAACCCAAGAAACAGCAAGTAGTGTAAATACTAGTCAAGTGTTTGTTCCCATTACAGCAGGTAATAATACTTTCACGGTAAAAGACAGCGCTGGCGACGTATTGGCTACATCTCGTAATATATCCATGAATAGTGGTATGCATAGGACATTGATTCTTTGGGGAACTCGCGGTAACGAGGCCACCCCATTGCGTCTAGTTTCCTATTAGCAAATAGGCACACGATTTCAATGGTATATCGCTTACGGCATTAAGGGCTCTGCTTCTTCTGCTTGTTTATGATAGCGCTGTGCTATAATAGTAACTACCAAGATTTGAAATGCGTGGAATATCATTAACGGTAAAAAATAAAGCCCTGCGGAGGCACTGTTAATAAATAGGAATTTTCCAAATACACTACCATGTGTAAGAGATTTCTTCGAACCGCAAAATAGTGCTGTAATACGATCTGCTCGATTGAATTTGAAGATCTTCTTGTTGAGCAGATCTACTATAAACCAAATGGCAAAGAACAAGAAAATCGTACCACCAAATACGGCTAACAGATACGTGCTATCAATGGTATTAAATATACCGCTAACGAAAGATTCTGCAAAGCTGCTATACACGATTAGTAAGATAACCGCCTTATCAAATTTGGAAAGCATATTGTTATACTTCGCCGCCCATGCACCCAGGTACCGCTGTAGGAATAAACCCAGAATAACCGGAAGTATAATTTCTTTGATCAACCCAAGATAAACATCTCCCAACACCTCTACTTCTCCAAAATCAAGAAACAACTGCATCCATAAGGGGGTAACAATCACCCCGATTAATCCCGAAATGCTGGCATTAAAAATAGCAGCTGGAATATTGCCTTTTGCAATAGAAACCATCACAACGGAAGATGATACGGTGGATGGCAAGGCGGCCAAAAAGAAAAATGATAACCAAAACTGCTCCTGCAACGCCGTGTGAACTAAAGGACGGAATGCAATCACTACCAAAGGAAATAGAAGAAAGGTGAAACTTTGTACAGCTAAATGTAGGCGCCAATTTTGCAAGCCATCTTTAATCTTCTGAAAACTCAACTTTAATCCGTAGAAAAAGAAAATCAAAGCGACACCAATAGAAGTAGCACTCTCTATTAATTGGCCATCATTTATGAGTACTAAATTGGGGAATAGATAAGCGATTAGGATGGATAGAAATAGAAATAGGATAAAGGGATCGAATTTTAACTTCATGATGTTTTTCGTTGGGTGGCAAATATAATAACTTATGACAAATTTGTAAGGAAGTCGGCACTATACTGCAAACTATATAATATATTTGTATTACCATGAGTACAACTTCATTTCTATCGGACAGGATAAATAATTTATCTGAGTCAGCAACCTTAAAAATGACCAAACTAGGTCGTGAACTAGCGTCACAAGGAATTAATGTGATTAGCCTAAGCGTGGGTGAACCGGACTTCAATACGCCGGAGCACGTAAAGGAAGCCGCAAAGAAAGCACTGGATGAAAACTATACCCGCTATTCGCCCGTACCGGGCTACCCGGATCTTCGTCAGGCTATTGTTGATAAGCTGAAGAAGGAAAATAATCTAGATTACGATATCTCGCAAATTGTCGTTTCTACAGGTGCGAAACAGTCGCTTTCTAATGTGATTCTTACCTTGATCAATCCTGGTGATGAGGTGATTATCCCTACTCCTTATTGGGTATCTTATTCTGAAATGGTGACCCTAGCGGAAGGAAAATCGGTATTTATCAATACCGAGATTGAATCTGACTTCAAAATCACACCAGCACAACTAGAAGCAGCTATCACTCCAAAGAGCAAATTGTTTATGTTCTCCTCCCCTTGTAATCCGACGGGGTCTGTATACAGCCAGGATGAATTGGCAGCCTTGGCAAAAGTATTTGAGAAACATCCTAATATTTTCATTATCTCTGATGAGATTTATGAGCACATCAACTTCGGTACAGCACACGCATCGATTGCACAATTTGACACGATTAAGGATCGTGTGATCTTGGTCAATGGCTTCTCCAAAGCATTTGCGATGACAGGATGGCGCTTAGGTTATATCGCAGCCAGCAAAGAAATTGCTGCTGCTAATGATAAACTGCAAGGACAGACAACCTCAGGAACCTGCTCTATCGCACAACGTGCAGGTATAGTAGCCTACGAGCAAGGTTTGGACAGTGTCAACGAAATGAAAGAAGCTTTCGCACGCCGTCGTCAGTTAGTTTATGACTTGTTGCAAGATATCCCTGGTGTAAAAACTAATTTACCAGAAGGTGCTTTCTATTTCTTTCCAGAGATCAGTTCTTTCTTCGGAAAGAAATATGGCGATGGCAATGTTATCAAAGACTCGGCAGACCTCGCCTTATATTTATTAAATGTAGGCCATGTGGCAACTGTCGGGGGTGACTCTTTTGGTAACAACAATTATATCCGTTTGTCGTATGCGGCCTCTGATGAGAACCTTCGCGAAGCATTACGTCGTATTAAAGAAGCTTTGAGCAAATTGGTCGATTAGTTTTCGGAAAAAAATTAAAAAGCACCGCGGTGCTTTTTAATTGAATATAAACGGTAACGGGGGGGTCTTATTGACCCCCCCGTTTCGATAACACCCTTTCGAACATCAATAGGTAGTATTGGTCTACTAGGTTATCGCCATCCTCCTCCCAGTGCCTTATATAGCAATATTTGATTTATTGCTCTTTCTTTCATGACATTTACGGCATTAATTTGAGCATCCACTGCTTCCTTTTGCGCAGTGAAGATATCCAGATAGGTTACCCGCCCCGCAAAGAATAGCTCATTGGCCGCTTCAATGGATGCATCTAGCGCATCCACATTATCATTCACGTGTACCGCCCTATTTTCAATGGCTTGTTGAGTTTGTATAATATTAGAGACTTCGTTAAAGGCATTGAGTACACGCTTCTCATACTCCAAAAATGCAACACCGTAGTTGGCCTGTATAATGGCATATTGGGCTTGTAAATTGCGTTGATTAAGTATTGGCATCGTAATGCTCCCTAATATGCCATAGGTTAAGGATCGGTTAACATTCAGCAATTGATCTAAATGAAAACTCTGTAAACCTAAATAAGGACTCACCGCTACCGAAGGCAGAAAGTTAAGTCGTGCCGCCTCCTGTTCATTAGCAGACGACAGCATACTAAAATAAGCCGACCGAATGTCCGGACGATTATTCACCAATTGATCCGGCGTACCTACTTGCAACGTATCAAACAAAGGCCAAGTAGATTTATCCTGTATCGCCCTTGTAATCGGCTGGTAAAAACGTCCGATCAGAGAGTTGATATGATGTTCATACATCACGATCTCCTGCTTCACCATTTCCCGGCTAGCCTTGGTGCCGGACAATAATGCTTTAAATTGCTGCACACCCAACTCAGTCGCTTTACCGGCCTCTTTCTGTATCTGCATCAATTCGAGCACATCTTCATGCAACTGTATATTTTCATCGTAAACGCTGACCATCCGATCCAGCGCCATCAGTTCGTAATATGTCTCAGCAATACTGGATACCAATTCTGTCTCTAACAGACGGCGCGCCTCGTTCTCTGCAAGAATGGTCTGAAATGCCGCTTCGCGCCGATTCCGTAATTTTCCCCACAGATCCAGCTCCCAAGAAGAGCGAAGACCAACAAAATAGTCGGGAATTGCTGGCTCTGGGATCTTTTCTTTTTCTGTGAGGTTTTCAGAGAAATTAGAATCGTAATTACCGATCCCTTCTTCCGTATAATGCCCATATTTGGTTAAACCTGCCTCCGCAGCAGCTTCCAACTGTGGTAATAAGGCTGCTTTACGCTGTTTGAAATAAGCTTGCGCAGACTCGATCCGGCGGAGTGCCTGCTGTAAATCTCGATTTTGCAGGAGTGCAGTGTCTATCAACGATATCAGCATCTCATCTTTAAAGACGCTGCGCCATGGTAGTCGCGATATGTTCTCGGCAGAGTCTGCCGAGAAATCATTAAATGTGGTCGGCGTAGCCATTTCCTCCGGCTTAGCCGTTTTCTTCGGAACGGTACACGATGTGATAAACAAACCGAAGAAAACCAATATGCCAACGATTTTTGCCCCTTTACCACCAGTCTTAACCTTTTTCGGTGTCTTGGAAAATAGCACAATTAATCCTGGAATAATGATAACCCCTAGCAAGGTCCCGATCACCATACCTCCTACAGAAGCGGTACCAATACTACGATTACCAAGCGCACCCGCTCCTGTAGCGAGCATCAACGGAATCAAGCCTGCCACGAAAGCGAAAGAGGTCATGAGTATCGGCCGTAAGCGGGCCACAGCACCTTCTATGGTAGCTTCTAAAATAGAAGCCCCAGATTGTCGCTTCAAGACGGCATATTCTACAATAAGAATCGCATTCTTGCCCAACAAACCAATCAGCATTACTAAGGCTACCTGAGCATAAATATTGTTTTCCAATCCCAAAAGGTTCAGTAAAAGAAAAGCGCCAAACAATCCAGCTGGCAAACAAAGAATTACGGGCAGCGGCAACAAAAAGCTTTCATATTGAGCAGATAGCAACAGGTATACAAAAACCAGACAAAGTACAAATACGTAAGCCGCCTGATTACCCGATATTTTCTCTTCACGTGTCATCCCCGACCACTCTATGGTAAAACCTGGTGGCAACTCGGCTGCCAAGGTTTCCACCGCTTCAATCGCCTGTCCGGAACTAAAGCCGGGAGCCGCCTGTCCGGTCACTAAAGCAGAATTGAACATGTTATAACGAGTAATCTGCTCTGGGCCATACACACGCTTCATGCGAATAAAGGATGAGTACGGCACCATGCTCCCATCATTAGTTTTTACATGCATCCGTAATACATCCTCGGGGCGGGATCTGGAGAAAGCATCCGCCTGCACCATCACCTTATACATCTGCCCGTAGCGTATGAAGTTCGTCGCATAAATACTCCCCATCAATGTCTGTAGGGTATTCATAGAATTTTCAACAGAAATCCCTTTCTTAGCGGCTAAGTCATAGTCGATCTCTAACAAATACTGCGGGAAATTCACGTCGTAGGTAGAACTGGCTGCATCTATTGCCGGATGCTTATTCATATCCTCAATAAACTGTTCCAGAATCTCGGCCGTTTCTTGTAAGTCGTCGTTTCCACTACGATCCAATAAGCGCAATTCAAATCCAGCGGCATTACCAAAGCCCGGCACCGTCGGTGGTGGGAAAAACTCAATCAGCCCATCCGTGATGTGGTCTGTATTCGCATATAGCTCCTTCATCACGTCTTCCACGGTTTTGGATCTATCCGACCAATCGGCCAGATTGATCATGCCCATCCCATAGGATGAACCCGACACCTCCGTTAAAATACTATACCCTGCTAAAATAGAGACCGTTTCCACTTCTTCCATCCCTCGGGCTATCTCATCAATCTCGTTCAGTACTGTTTCTGTCCGATCTACCGTAGCTCCCGGTGGTGTAGTCACCGCGACATAGATCATCCCTTGATCTTCAGTCGGGATAAAGCCTCCCGGCAAAATGGATCCAGCACCATAAGCCGCGATAAAGAATACAACAAGCATGCTCAGCGTGACGATGCGCCGGCCACTGATTTTCCACAATACATTTTTGTAGCGGCCTGCTATGCGGTCGTACACGGTGTTAAATCCTTTAAAAAATTTAGCCAATATCCCTTTCCTCTCCTTTTCATCATGTGGAGAACGCAAGATAATGGCACACAAGGCTGGTGTTAAGGTTAATGCATTTAGCCCTGAAATGACGATGGCAGAAGCCAGCGTAAGCGAGAACTGTCGGTAAAAAATTCCTACCGGCCCTTCCAAAAAGGCGACCGGGACAAATACGGCAGACATCACCAGCGTAATGGCAATAATGGCTTTACCTACATCATTCATCGCTGCAATAGTCGCCTCCATCGGGGGCAGATGCTCTTCTTCCATCTTGGCATACACCGCTTCTACCACAACGATGGCATCATCTACGACAATCCCGATCGCCAATACCAAGGCAAATAAGGTCAATAGATTAATGGAGAAGCCCATCATATGGATAAAGAAGATGGCACCAACCAGACACACCGGAACGGCAAATACGGGAATAATTGTCGCGCGGAAATTCTGTAGAAAAATAAAAATAACCAAGAAAACCAAAATAAAAGCTTCAATCAGGGTTTTTAATACACTGCTGATGGAGGCATCCAAAAAGCGGGATACATCGTAGCCCATCGTGTAGGTCATGCCCGAGGGAAATTGACTTTCCTTTAGCTCCGCCATTTTTTCCTTCACTCTTTTGATGACATCCTGCGCATTCGAGCCTGGGAGCTGCTTCATCATAATGGAAGCAGATGGCCGGCCATCCGTTTTGGATACCATCTCATAGTCCAGCGAGCCGAACTCTACCTGAGCAACATCTCGTATGCGGATAATCGTTCCATCACTGTTAGCTCGAATAGGGATATTTTCGTATTCATAAGGCTCAGAGAATTTCCCTGGATAACGCAGTACATATTGCTGCATGTTGATCATTTTATCGGAGCTGATTCCGGTCTGACCGGGTGCCGCTTCAATATTCTGCCGACGCAAAGATTCAATCACTTCTTCCGTGGAGATGGAATAAGCGGCTAAACGAGCCGGATCTACCCAGATGCGCATGGCATAATCACGCATGCCCATGATCTCCGCAAAACCTACACCTTCAATACGCTTCAGCTCTTTTAAGATGTTGATATCCGTGAAGTTATAAATAAAACGTTCGTCGGCGGTTTCATCTTCCGTGAAGATATTGAGGTACATCAGCATAGAATTCACCTCTTTTTCGGTGATCACCCCTGCTTTAATCACTTCCTCTGGCAATTCATCCAATACCGTTGCCACGCGATTTTGTACACTTACCGCCGCCACATCGGGATCCATGCCTACTTTGAAAAATACCTGAATGAGTGTCGTGCCATTATTGGTGGATACGGAACTCATGTAAGTCATTCCAGCAACTCCATTTATAGCGCGTTCTAAGGGAATGGCTACGGCATTGGTACTTACTTCTGCGTTCGCACCAATATAATCGGCCTTCACCATAACGGATGGTGGCACGATATCTGGAAATTGGGTGATAGGAATCGTAAAAATGGACAAAATGCCCAGTAAACTGATAAATATAGATATGACCAGTGAAAGCACCGGTCTCTTTATGAAACTTTCAAACATGCTTTAATCTTAGTCTTCGTTTTCTTTAAATTTTGCTACTTTAGGATTGATGGTCATGCCATCGCGCAAGCTTTGTACGCCTTCATAAACGACTTGGTCGTTGGCATTCAGCCCACTGTTAACCACGTAAAAATGCCCAACGCGTTGTCCGGCTTTGAATGGGGTCATTTTGATGGTGTTATCGTCTTGTAGCACGTACACGTACACTTTATCCTGAATTTCTAATACGCACTTCTGGTGTACAAATAACAGGTTTCCAGTAGCCAAAGGAACGGCAATCTTACCGGAAGCACCATGGCTGAGCAACAGTTTCTCATTTGGAAAGCGCGCTCGGAGAGAGATAGAACCTGTTTGAGATTCAAACTCACTTTCTACAATCTCGGCAAAGCCCTTACTGGGGTAGCGATCGCCGTTAGCAAGCAGAAGCTGCACCTCTTTACGGTAACTATTTCGGTTGAAATTAGAATCTTTGGCCAGCGTAAGGTATTCCGATTCGGAAATATCAAAGTAAACATTGACTTGACTAAGGTCGGATATGGTGGTCAATAAGCTACCCTCATTTAATAAGGAACCCTCTTTTAGTAAGATGCGGTTGATGCGGCCATCAAATGGAGCACGGATTTGTGCAAAGGATAGTTGTGTCTGAGCCTGTTGTACCATCGCATCTGCCTCTGCTATTTTTGCTTTTGCAGCACGCAATTGTACTGCAAGAAGCTCATATTCCGTTTCACTGACGATGTTTTTATCGACCAGCTTCTTGGTCCGCTCAATCTCTAGTTCTATTTTTTTGGCATCTGCCTGAGCACTACTTCGCAGTGCCGTTGCTTTCGCTAATTCAGCTTTGTATTCGTCCGAATTCAAGCGAAAAAGCACTTGACCTTTTCGAACTTGAGCACCTTCATCTACATGGATGCTTTCTAGGAAACCCGTCAATCGGGATCGCATCTCCACGTTCTTAAACGCCTGTATATCGGCAATATACTGTTTATAAACGGTGGTATCCATCTCAATTAGGTGCGTTACCGGGATGGATCTACGTGTTGTTTTCTTTTCTGTATCGTTCTCATTGCTTGAAGCCGAACAGGCAGCCATCATGGAGAGAGTTGACATGCTGAGTACCCAAGCAAAAATTCTATTCCTCATAAATAATTAATGTAAAAACTAAAATGTACATGGATCGCCCACGTCCGTCGTAGGCAATAGTAAAACAAGAATCTGGAAAGAATTTAGAATGGCCTTAGCCTATACAAAAAAGTATAGTACCCGGGTGTGGAGCACATTTTGGATACGTAGTTAGGGTGATCATGACAACGGAAGTTGTCGACGTCGGAAAATAAATAGCCCGCAAAAAATAAAAATACAGGGAGTATACAACTTAGTGCCTGGCTGATACCACGAAAATCTTCGTACACGATCTCTGGGTCTGCGGGGTCGCAAACTGGATCGCCATCAATATCCATGATATCTTCTAAGATAAACTCCACCAACGTGTCAGTCACAAGCTCTGCTTGTCCGTACAGCATTTCCATATGCCGGCTTTTGTCAAACGTGAGCATATTAAGAAAACTAAGTAACGACAGAAGATGAATTATCTTAGTAACCATATGATGTTCAAATATAGTGTTTATTGTACACTATTACCTATCAATTGTTTTAATACGTAAAGGATATAAAGATAATCTCCTATAAATTTTACATAACAGACAAAGATTTATGGATTATATGTTATATTTAACTACGTATTGAGACAATTTTAGAAAAACCAATTCGGCAGATATTGGTTATAAACCTGATAATTATGTGGCGTAAGAAAAATGTATCCTGTTCAGACGGTAAGGTATCGAGACACCCTTTCCTTCGGAAGAAATCTACAAAAAAATCGGCCTCGCCTGCGTCTTTGGCGCAAACGATCGCACGGGAATTGATTGAATCTAGTAGAGGGTTGAATTAACATCATCTTAATATTACTTACATATGCAAGGGCTAATTTTGGGGCAATAGATCACATTACATGTCTAAGAAGTACAATCCGAGAGATATCAGTTGGTTAAGTTTTAATGATCGCGTTTTGCAAGAAGCGGCAGATCCCAGCGTACCGCTTCCTATGCGGATCAAATTTTTAGGAATATTTTCCAACAATTTAGATGAGTTTTTTCGGGTACGCGTAGCCGGATTGAAGCGAGCATCAGAGATTAAAGATAAAACGGCGATGGCTTCTTTCTTCGATGACCCATCGGTGATACTCGAGGAGGTGCACAACATTGTCATCAGACAACAGAAAAAGTTTGACCAGATCTGGAAAAATGTCCGCAAGGAAATGGCTAAACAGAACGTCTTCATTCGCGCAGCAGATGAATTGACCGTCGAGCAGGTCGCGTATGTAAAAAATTACTACAGCGAGAAAGTGGAAAGTAATATCATCCCACTGTTGTTAGACGATGTACGCCCGATGCCCTATCTCCGAGACAAAAGCCTTTATATGGGCATTGCCATGAAGAAATCCCAGTGGCAATACGAGACTAAATTTGCGATCATAGAATTGCCTACCCGACTGGTTGGTCGTTTTTTAATTGTTCCCTCCGATCGTAAGAGCGACAAAATTGTGGTCTTACTCGAAGATGTAATCAAAGTAAACCTACCTCATATCTTCTCTTATTTTGGGTTTGATGAATTTCACGCGCATGCCTTCAAAATTAGTAAAGACGCCGATTTTGATCTTGACAATGACGTGAATACAACCTTAGTAGAAAAGATCACCAAAGCAGTCAAAAATCGTCGTAAGGGAAAACCCACTCGCTTTGTCTTCGACAAAAACATGGACGCAAACCTGGTGGAATTTTTGATTAAGAAGCTTAATCTGAGCAAGAAAGACAGCATTATTCCCGGACAGAAAATCCATAATTTCAAACACTTTATGGACTTTCCAAATGTGTTTAAAGCCTATACAAAGCCTGCAGAACGTACAGCATTTGATCATCCTGCATTTGTAGAGGGTAAGCGCATAACCGATGTGATTACTCAAAAAGATATACTGTTATCCTTCCCCTACCACACCTTCGATCCCGTGATTGATCTGCTTCGTGAAGCAGCCATGGACCCTGATGTGAAATCTATTCGTGTTACGATCTACCGGATGGCAACCAACTCAAAAATTGCCAACGCGCTGATTAATGCTTCTCGGAATGGTAAAGAGGTGACAGTAATGATAGAGCTTCGAGCTAGGTTTGACGAAGAGCATAACTTGGAATGGAAAGACCGATTTGAAATGGAAGGCATCGAGGTGCTGCTCGGTATTCCTAACAAAAAGGTACATGCCAAACTATGCATTATTAAAAAACGGGCTGGTGGAAAAACCATTCAATATGGCTTTGTAAGCACTGGAAATATTAATGAGAAGACTGCAGCGCTATATGGTGACTATTGCCTCATGACCAGTGATCGTAGGATTATGGCGGATATCAACAAGATTTTTAACGCGCTATCTAAACCTAAAATCGATCTGGACAATCAGCTATCTGCTTGTAAGCACCTATTGGTCTGCCCGACCTCCATGAGACAAAAACTGGTTACGTATATCGATAAGGAAATTGCAGAAGTACAGGCTGGACGTAAAGGACATATGATCATTAAGATAAATTCATTGAGCGACAGAGATCTTATCAAAAAGCTGTACGAAGCTGCAGAAGTAGGCGTCGAGATTGATTTGATCGTACGCGGAATCTATTGCGCCGTAAATCAAAAACGTTTCAAACAACCTATCCGTGCAATAAGCATTATTGATGAATTCCTGGAACATGCACGCGTGATGTATTTCTACAATGCTGGGCATGAACACATCTTCATTTCTTCTGCCGATTGGATGACACGAAATCTGGATCACCGTGTCGAAGCGGCCATACGCATTACCAATCCGGACATTAAGAAGCAGTTAAAAGATATGCTATGTATCCAACTCAAAGACAATGTAAAAGCTAGATATCTGGACGAGAATTTGAGCAATGAGTACGTAGCAGATGAATCAGAAGCTTATCGATCACAGCTGAAAACCCATCAATACCTGAAAGAGTTGCTATCTTAAATTACTAATATTATTAGTATATTTGTTTCGTAGAGGCTAACGATATGAAACAGTACACCAAAGGCAGGGGAGCTCAATATAATCCACAAAATCGATTTTTTGCCAACGAATATGGCAAGCATCACATAGAAGGTATTGATGAATGGGAAGAGGAACATATCCGTACCATTCAAACGAAGGTGTTTCCCAAAACGCTAGTCAATAAGGTAGACAGTCCAGATGTAGGCATGGCCTATTCTGCTAATCCTTATCAGGGTTGTGAACATGGATGCATTTATTGTTATGCGAGAAATTCCCATCAATATTGGGGTTATAGCGCTGGTGTGGATTTTGAGAGCAAAATTTTAGTAAAAGAAAATGCACCCGCATTATTCAAAGAGTTCATCAATAAAAAATCCTGGGACGCGGCTACGATTTCGCTTTCCGGAAATACAGATTGCTACCAACCGCTCGAACGCAAATACCAACTGACCCGACAGATCCTTCAGATTGCTTTAGACTACGGACAGCCCATTGGCATCATTACCAAAAATAGTCTGGTACAGCGCGACCTTGATATATTGGAAGAAATGGCGAAGAAACAGCTTTGTGTAGTATATCTATCCATCAACTCATTGACAGAAGCTACGCGGCAAAAGCTGGAGCCCAGAACCGCTACTGCAAAAGAACGTCTACGTACCGTAGAAGCGTTGAGTTTGCGCGGAATTCCTACCGGTATTATGTGTGCGCCTATTATACCTGGACTTACAGACCATGAGGTTCCGGCGGTGCTTCAAGCAGCGAGTGATCACGGTGCAAAATGGGCAGGATATACTATCGTACGACTAAATGGTGAAATTGGAGTACTATTTAAAGACTGGCTGGAAAAGACTTATCCTGATCGTGCAGAAAAGATTTTGCATCAGATTGCGTCTTGTCATGCTGGACAGCTCAACAATAGCACTTTTGGAGATCGGATGCGCGGATCTGGAAATATTGCTCAAATCATTAGGGACAATTTTAAGTTACATGCCAGAAAATGTGGTCTTAATCAAGAATCACATACATTTTCCAAAACACATTTTAGACGATCTATATCTTCCGATCAGCTCAGATTATTTGAGTAATCGGAAGATCATAGCTCATCTACTACTACGTTAGCCTATTAAAAATTAGGCTGAGCAGGATTTCTTGTATTGAGAGTGTCTGAAGTTGGCATGGTATCACGGTGTGCTGTATCCGTGGTTGCCGAAGCACCATCATGTGGATCCATGGTCCGATCTTCCGGCATACGTGGCTGTTCTGCTTCTTCACGAGGATGATTATTACAAGCACTAAGTGCCAATACACCAGCCGCTAACATTCCTAAGACATATTTTTTTCTGTTCATAACTTTATTTTATTGTTCAGAAAAAAAACAGAGTAATCAATATCTTGTTTACATAGGTAGATTTTTACGTATTTATACGCGTCGATTTGACTATTTCGCAAATAGATACTCTGGAAAAGCGGAAACACCAGAACATCTGTAAAAATTTTTTTAGTTAAAATAAATTCTTTTTGAGATTATAATTAATTTTTTATTACATTTATCAATGCTAAACCATTGTCAATTACTTGCAAAGCATATAGCACTGCTATTTGTATTATTTATGATTTACGAGACTTCGACGGCCCAAGATTCCTTGCAGGTACATCTGGGAGGTGCAGTTCGTTTCAATTATTTATATTCATCTTGGGACGAACAACTACGTGCTCAGGGAGGAAATATAGCCTACGATGTAGTCCGCCTGAATGTAATTGCTGCCTATAAAAATGTCTTATTAGATGCCGAGTATCGTTTGTATGCATCCTCCTTCGGAGGTGGTTTTCTGAAGCATGCCTGGATGGGCTACCAATTTCGAGAAGGAGAACAGATACAGGTAGGATTGGCTTCTATACCTTTTGCGCTTCAACCATACACCGGCAACAATTGGTTTTTCAACATAGGCTATTACGTAGGTCTGGAAGATAATTATGATATGGGTATTCGCTACTTACGCCGAAAGAAAAACTGGGATTATGACATAGCCTTCTTTAAGAATCCAGAAACATTAGATATAGGAGGCGGTACAGAGCTTTCCCACAGCCGTTATGGGTATGATATTGTTGGCCGTAATAAAAAGATCAATCAGCTAAACGGTAATCTCGTCTATAAAACGCTCGGTACAGTAAAACAGCGCATTGGCATCTCCGCGCAATATGGTGGATTATATAATCTGGACACGAAGCAAGTTGGCAATCACTATGCCGGTGCTTTAGCCTATGAAGCAGATTACCGAAGTTGGAATCTAAAAGCCAGCTTTATACATGCAGTTCACAACCCCATAAATGCCGCAGGAGAATCCAATCAAATTGTGGAAATGGCCGCATACGGCGCAGCCTATGAGGTAGCCACAGACTTTAACCTGTATACCATTGGTGTGGCCAAAAATATTGATGTGAATTGGAGATTATTTAAGCAGTTTGCCGTATATAACGATTTCGGTTACATGCAAAAACAGCTGAAATCGTTCGAAAACTCTTATATGAATGTCACTGGACTGCGTACTACTATAGGTCCTATAACCACTTATATAGACTACGCGACCGGATATAATCACTCTTGGTTTGGCGGAAATTTTGTCGATGATTTTAGCCGAGGCAACCCGGATGCAAAGCGGCATAGTAGGTTTAATATCAACTTGGGATATTATTTTTAAGTGTAGCACAAAAGTCCTGGTAAGTAACCTCCTAATTTTGTATTTCTTTATAGCTAGCCATCCAGATTATTAAACACTACATTTGATTAACGCAATTTAATGTTGTGTATTTTCCTATGGAACAAATTCTGCTACATCATATCGCTGAGAAAGTAACGTTAAGCGAGCCGGACAGATCACAGATCGGTTCGTATTTCGTGTCAAAAAAAATGAAACGAAGACAATATGCTTTACAGGAAGGCGAGGTGTGCAAGTACCTGACTTTTGTCAGCACAGGATTGTTAAAATCCTTTAAGATCGATGAAAAAGGTAATGAGCGCATCTCTTTGTTTGCTTGCGAAGGCTGGTGGATTTCGGATTTTAACAGCTTTATTCATCAGGAACCGGCGGTACTAACGATCGACGCCATCGAAGCTTCCGAACTCTTGCAGATCAGTCGCGCTAATTACGAACGCCTGCTGCGTGACGTGCCGATTATGGAGCGGTATTTTCGGATTTTGTATCAAAATAGCTTGGTGACTAAAGACAAAAGACTGATCAGTTCCAATAGCGACACTGCCGAAATCAAATACCAACGCATGCTAGAAACCATGCCTGATATCGTACAACGGGTGCCTCAACACCTGATTGCCTCCTACCTCGGGCTTGCACCCGAAACCATTAGCCGGATCAAAAATAAGCCCTAACGCAGTATCTTCCTTGATCTAGATCAAGGAAATTTCTTGTCCGAAGTCAATGCCTACCGATCTGAAGCTGGTTAACTTTGTCTTATCAAATAATAAGGACATGAAACATATCGCATTAGTTGTCGGTGCTACAGGCATTACCGGCAGCAATTTAGCAGAAGAACTTGTTACACAGGGTTGGAATACATATGGCTTGGCTCGTCGGCCTCAAAATTTACCCAAGAGCGTATCCCCTATTTCAGCAGATCTGTTGGACAAAGACAGCCTGCGCAAAGCATTAAAGGACATCTACCCTACACATGTATTTATTAATACTTGGGTGCGTAGGGAAACCGAGGCAGAGAATGTACGGGATAATGGGTTAATGATACAAAACCTTTTGGAGGTGCTCGCTGAAAATCATAGTGTACAACATGTAGCTTTGGTTACAGGATTAAAACATTATTTAGGACCATTCGAGGCCTATGCCAAAGAAGGTACATTGCCTGCAACGCCGCTTCGAGAAGAGCAGAAGCGATTGGATTATCCTAACTTCTACTACGCGCAGGAAGATGCAGTATATGAAGCTGCAGCTCGAGACGGCTTCACATGGAGTGTACACCGACCACATACGGTCATTGGAAAAGCGGTAGGCAACCTAATGAATCTCGGAACCACATTAGCAGTATATGCCAGCATTTGTAAAGCTCAAGGCAGAAAATTCACTTGGCCAGGTTCCGATGCGCAATGGAATGGACTTTCTGACGTAACAGATGCTAATATTTTAGCCAAACAGCTTATCTGGGCGAGTACTACATCAGAGGCAAAAAATGGCGCATATAACATCGTCAATGGCGATGTATTCCGATGGAATTGGCTTTGGCCGCGTATTGCCAATTGGTTTGATGTGGAATACGAAGGTTATCAGGATAAAATCCGCTCTCTGGAAGATGAAATGAAGGATATGCAAGCTACATGGAAAGAGATTGCCGAAAAGCATGATTTGGTAAACGATAATCTTGATCAGCTCGCCTCCCCTTGGCATACGGATCTGGATCTAGGCCGACCAATCGAAGTAATGACAGACATGAAAAATAGTCGATTGAAAGGATTCGATGCTTATCAGTCTACAGAAGATTCCTTCTACAGATTATTTAAGAAATTACGTCAAGAACGTATTATTCCTTAGTATAAACGTTTAAATCCTCCAAAAACTGGAGGATTTAAACGTTTATATAGTCAAAAGAAACAATGATTAATAATGCCTACAGCTCGTTATACTCGACATTTGGAAAACCTAGTTTCGTGATGGAATTGATTAGACTTCGCAAATCTTGCTGAATACCGCGAACACTAGCCTGAAGCTCGTTATGCATATTCGCTAAATTTCTTAATTGCTCTGCATTATATGTACCTCCATTGTTGAAGTACAGCATTTCCAGATTTTCAATATTGTCTTCTTCATCTAAGCCGTATTTAATCCAACGAGCACGTATGGATTGCATCAAGGAGTTGTTGTCAGTATTGCTAAACTGCTTCTCGTTAAGGATGCGCCAAAGTGATGGCGGATATACCCTATCTGTATTCCTTTCGTACCATATATTGTGTAGCATATTGCGTTCAATATTCATTTGCACCTTCTTTTGGTGCGGTTTCAATGTCCAGAAACCCAAAACAGCCGCTCCTACACCACCAGAGATGTTGATTACATTATTGACCGCATTACTTTCGAATGCGGTACTGGCAATTGCGGTTGCTGATCCTAGGATAATAGAGGCTACGGTTAACCTTGACACGGTGCGATCGTTACGCTTCTCCAAGTAATTGGCCAATTGCTCAATACGCTCCCCATTACAGTCCAGTTCTGCAGCAATGGCATCCAATTCGGTACTAAATACAAGGTATTTATCTGTTATATATTGCTTCGCTACAAGCCTTTGTACGACATCTTCTGCGATAAGATAACGGTTGACGTGAGAAAGAAGGCCGATGTTCTTGCTTAGTGTAAAATCATGCTCAGAAAACACTCGTCTAATCGCAATGCTATCCTGATCCGAAATGTCGATAATCGGCAGCTCAGGCTCATATTGTACATTTGGCGTGCAATAATTGGCCGTTAGCGTACTAACCTTTGCGGTCTGTATAGTCGAAGAACAGCTAAAGAGCACAAAAATAACAGTACATATACCACACAGCCTGAACAAAAAATATTGGCGCGAATAGTTCATTTTATGTAATTGCATTTGTGATTCATGTTTACCGAATGAGCCCAATCTCTCCTCACCCATTATCCAATATGTATAATCTGTTCCTAGAGTGAGATGAAAATAAGAAATATTTCTCTTTGCATCATGCTATAGATACCGTCAAACATTATGATAGGTAAATAGGGAATGAAAGCTATGATGTATTTCTCAGGCAAACTACTCTTTAATTACTTTTTAAACCATTGCATAAATTATGCCTTTATCAGCACATAATGCTTTTAGGTAGTTTGCTGGTTTTCCACCTCAGTAATCTTTAACCGTTTAATCTTATTTATCTTCAATTGCAATGCGATAAATGCTAAAATAAAAGCTATTAATGCAATGATTCCCATGTTTATGATGTACGGGTATGTTAAATATGCAGGACCATCCTCTATAATCAAAATTCGAAACACTGGTAAAAAATGTGTTAATGGAATGATACTGGCAATGTACTGAATCAAGATGGGCATTTGACTGAGCGGCCAAGTAAATCCAGATAGAATGAAACTTGGAGTAGCAATAACCATTAATACTTCGGTAGCCTTTAATTGGTTCGGCAGCAAAATACTACAGAGAATTCCTATAAAACAAACCGATAAAACGAATACACCTGCAACCAAGGTAAGCATACCTAAGTTCTCTGTGAAAGGAACCCTGAACCAAAAAGTAAATAACCAGTAAATAAGCCAAATACCAAAACTCATGATTAAATAGGGAATCACTTTTACCATGATTAATAGAAACGTGTTTTTGGTTCTGGATACTAAGTCTTTAAAAGTACCATTCTCGAATTCGGATGCGAAAGATAATGCCAAGCCTAATAGCAATACCTGCTGCAGCACAGTAGCCAATATGCCCGGCCAAAGAAAGTACATGTAATTGGTTGCGCGGTTGTTTTTCTTGATGAAAGTGGTTCGGAAAGGTTCGTATTGACTCATTCGAACATTTTCAGGCACGCCTTGTTTACGTAGACCCTCTAACTGACTGCCGACTTTTAAGGTTCCGAGAACAACCTGCAATGCGGAAGAGGCATAGTTGGCCGTTAACACATTAGATGTATTGACGATCGTAATCACTTCTGGATACCTCTTGGTTAACACATCCTTTTCAAAATCTTTCGGGAAAATGACAATACAAGCTGCTTCTTCCTTTATACTTAGCGTTCTAAGATTCGTTTGATCTGGCTTAATGGCTATGATATTAATGACTTCGTTGTCTCCCATCATTTCGATCGCTTTTTGGCTCAGACTACTATTATCCTCATCCACCACGATAATAGGGAGATCGGTTACTTTTCCCTTGCCATACACATAGCCCAACAGTATGCCATACATTAATGGAGCGCCTATAAACAAAATCCGCAGTACACTATTGCCCCAGAATAATTTGAACTCTCTTTTCAGTAATTTTAAAAACGTACTCACAACTTATTTTTTATAGTGACGGTTGTTTTATTTAGGATATCCTTTGCGGCATTAGCATCCTTCGGATAAATAGTCATTTCATACAACGGATCTTGTAAGTCATAGTCCGGGTAGGCCGTCGCGATATTGGCATAAGCACCGATCGGTTTGATGTTTTTCACCACACCTGCCACCTTTAGATTATCTTTATATGGGACGATTACCTCCATGTCCATTCCTTTACTGTAGTGATTTAACTGTGATTCTGGAAGTGTAAAACGGAAATAAATCGTGTTATCTAAAGTACCGTTAAACAGGGTATAGCCTGGTAAAGCCAATTCTCCTACTTTTAGGGTGATGGATTCTATCGTCATATCCTGCGGAGCAATTATGTAGCGCTCTTTTTCTGCCACAGCTACCTCCTGTAATGCCCCTTCTGCTCGGTCTTGCTGGCCAAGCGCCATTTCTTGTTGTTCGATGCGCACACCATTTTGCACATCTGCAATTTCTGCATTCACAGCTATTAATTGCGCCTGAGCACCCTGATATTTTGCAAATACCTCGTCGTATTGCTGCTGTGCAATGAGTGAATCTTTCACCATTTCCTCCATCCTGTTAAGCGATTTTTGCGCAAACTCATATTGCTGTTCTAAGGCACCTTTTTTGGCATTTAATTGCTTTAACTGATTGGCTGTGGCTCCGTGTTTACTCATTTGATATTGTGCGTTCGCTGAGGTGACTGCTCCAAGGGCTTGCATTCTTTTTGCCTCTACCTCTGGTATATCTAAGATAGCGAGCGTATCTCCGCGGCGCACAAAATCACCTTGACTACAATTGATTGTTTGAATCCGACCGGCAATTTTTCCAACGACCGCTATTTGTTCCTTTTCCGTTTTACCTTGAATAAAGTCTTTTGTGCCTTCATTATTGCTACAGGCTGTTAGGAGGACACCGGCTATGATCACCACCAAATATTTTTTCATAATCTATATTTCTATCGTTATTGTACTTGAATAAAATGGTACAAGGGTTTAGATGCGCCGTAGGCATTCAATGCCGCTTGTCTTTGATTGATCAGGATTTGAATTTTATTTAATGCCATCTCATACACATCCGTTTCGGCACTGATCCGTTCCGTCACGTTGATTAGACCCAACTTGTATTGTTTCTCGGCTGTGGTTAGGTTGTCCCTTGCAATCTTCTCTTGTTGTTCAGCAATACTCAATTGATTCAATAGCACCCGGTAATTGACTAAGTTGTTTTGTAACTGCAAATTCATCATCCGCTGACTATCTTCCTGCTTGTTCGCTAAAATCTGTTGATCAATTTTTACAGCTTCTATTCTGTGCTTACGTTCAAAACCTCCAAAAATCTCCCATTTCAAAACGCCGCCAAGCATCCAGTTTGGAGAAAGCGTTGCCTGGTTTAGAGACAAATGCGCTTGGCTTCCTATAATCGGTAAAGCGAAAGAGGAGTTCACATTAAACAGACTAGCATAGCTATAGCTTGCAAAAGCACCTACCGTTGGAAGCAAACTGCCTTTTTCTTTCTTTAAGTTATAATCTAAGGCCTGTGAAAATGCCTTCATCGCTTTAAGTTCATTACGCTCCAGTATATCTAATTCTGTAGACACCTTAATAGGATCTAATTCATACGTAACGCTATCAATTTCAATCCTTTCAAATCCGGTAAGATTATTTAATTTGATATATAACAGTTGTTTTTTGCCTTGAATCTCCGATTTTTTAGCATCCAGATTAAGGCTCGCCAATTTAATTTTATCCCTATCGTAAGGTATGGCTAATCCATTCTGAACAGCCTTTTCCACGCGTTCCTTTTCTTTCTGCAGGCGCACTTCACTTTCCTGAAGGAGCACTTCCGCCTGCGCTAAAAGCCTAATCTGATCAAAACTCCCAATAACATCTTTTACAAGTTCATCCTTTTGGATTTCGTCTATCAGTAGATTCCCTTCATTTTTTGCCGCTAATGCTTTCGCACCGTTAGCAATCTGTCCACCGCTAAAAAGAACCTGTTTGGCAGTTAAACCGGCGGCAAACACATTAGCGCTTGTATTGATGGTAGAAGTCCCTTCAAAAATATTCGCACCGCTAATCGGCAGCGTAGCTGTTGGCACGTCTAATTTCAAATCATTATTTAAATAGACGTAAGTTGCATTAGCAGAAAGAGTTGGCAAATATTTATTCATGACAGCTTTCTGTTCATCCTCCGCCTTTCTATGTTCTAAAGAATGATTTTTGATGTTGCTACTATGATTTATAGCCGATTCAATAGCCGATTCAAGTGTGGACGAAATCCTAATTTGTGCATATACGCTCGGAAAACTCAAACTACAGATCAGCAGGCCTGCAAGCACATGTTTTTTCATTTCTCTTGATTTTCTATATTGCTGTAAATTGCTTTAAAAACGATCCGAACGCCTTCTATTTGCTGTTTAGTAAGACCTGTTGTCAAAATATTGAACGTCTTGTCTACCACGGTCATGATTTTATCTTTCTCCTGTTCCGCAAAATCAGTCAATGTAATGATATTCATTCTTTTGTCGCTCTGATGAGAAATACGAGCTATATAGCCCAACTTCTGTAAGTTATCCAATAGACGGGTCGTACTTGGCTTATCTCTCCCGGTTTCATTAGCTATGACCTGTTGTGAGACGCCATTTTTCTCCCATAACACGGCTAATACCGTCCATTGCTCCTTCGTGAGATTGATTCCGGCATGTTTAAAATTCTGATTTAATAAGCGAGAAACATATCCGAATAGGCGTCCATTCAGTAAGTTATACTGCTCTTCAAATGATAATACATTTTCCATATCCTGATTAATCAAATTTATAATGCAAAGTAACAAACAAATAGTTAGTTATGCAACTATATTTTTTCACCTGTTATTTATCCTCTTGGTAATAGTGGTGCATAGTGATTTACCGGTGCATCAAATATTGATAATAATTTTATTAAAAATAGGAATATATTACGTTATCATCAAAATGAGAAATGATATGATAAAGGCCTATCCTATTAGGGTTGCTATTGCTTTAGCTTTTTCGACAACAACCCTTAACGGAGGAAACGTGCATTGTAATTAGACTTAAAATATATCTATGGCTACCACTTATTATTAGACAGGTAACGAAGTGATCAATCACTTCGTTCCTTCAAAATCTTTACAGCGGAGATCGAATAGTCATAATCAAGCTTATTTACTTCATAAGAATTAAGTTAGTTTGGAGCTACTATTATCTCCTTTACGGGAAACCGCATTTTTATTTATTGCTAACAATCTATATTCGTGATGTAATTAACTGAAAATCATTATGAATATTATAATATTACAAGCCACAGATGTGGGAGGAATTATCCCACTCCTAATTTTACTTGCTCTTTCTATCGCCATTTTTTTGATACTACGAAGTGTCGTCCTTTGGTACTTGAAGGTAGATAAGATTATCGAAAACCAACAGAAACAGATTGTGCAGCAACAAACAATTATTGATGGCTTAGCTGGATTGTACAAATCTGTGAATAAGCCTAGTGATTCTGAGGAGCGGAATGATAATGTTGAAGGAGTATAGTTACTTTAATACGTTTATTCATAATTTTTTAATTGATAGACCGTAAAAATACTTGTAAAAAATCTGCATACGACTTACCTAAGCAACATTGGTCTAATATTTGCCAAAATGCACCATATGAGAAACAGAATAATAACCATCATCATAGTGGCTTTTGCGATGCTATTTAGCTTTTCATCGTGCTATACACATGGATCCAGACATGGAAATGGTCCTAGACACGGACATGTAAAAAGGGCTCACAAAGGCAAATCCAAAAAGCATCATGGACCACGGTATCACAAGAAAGGGAAAGGAAAAAAGGGGAACTCGCGAAGAAGGGATGAGAATCTATTTCCTAGCAGACGGTAAATAATAGCAAACGCGCTCCGCTATTTAGTGGGCGCGTTTGCCTTCCCTATGCTCAGGAGAAGCTATTATTATGGGGGTCGATTTTCCTATGTCGATTTCAGTCAAAGTAGATTTTAATAACACCAAAACTTAAGATTAAAACAACTATGACAGTTAGCAACTGTCAAATTGTATTGGTCAATAATTTCGTACATAAAAGTCACGATTACTATCAAAAGACGTGGCTAGTAACCTTATAAATGACCGTGTCATAATTAATCAGTAATCCCTCAAAAAAAGCTCAATAACATAACGATTGGACACTGCGCATAACAAAATTTTTTGATACCGGACTTTCATAGATACCTATCTTTTATGCTAAAGACAAACTTCCTGCAAGATGATGACGACCTCCTCTCCTTTTCCTTGAGCTTTCATCAAATACTGACATTAAATTATGAAACTCGCCCTATTGGAAAGTATCTTTTCAAAAATGACAAAATCCAATAAACAGCGATCTCCAAAACAAATGGCTAAAATTCCTCGATTAGCCACTTGCTTTATCCAAAGAAACGAAACTATCTCGTATAGTCTATACGAGATAGCTTGTCGGTCATGTTTTCCTAATTTCCTTGAAGAAGCTGCATAAACTTAGCGCGGTGATCAATAATCATCCATAGGTTGATCAATAGCAGTGGAATAGCCATGGCTAAGCCGCTTGGCATGAATGTGTAGTTGTGGAGCACAATGCCAACCATCACGGGAAGTATCACGATGGCTCCAATGGCCCGGGTTCTGGGAATGATAAACAGTATGCCACCTATTATTTCCACCAATCCAATTAATGGCATGATCCATTGTAGTTTTTCGATTGCCTGGAATATTTCCAATTCCTGAGGAGTCGGCTCCGGCACGGGCATGTAGTTTAAGAATTTATTCAGTCCCGCGTTGATAAACAGCAAACCGAATAATAAGCTCAAGATGAATTTTACGATTTTCATAGCGATTAAGTTAGTACTAATTGATAATCACAAATGTAGGATAGAAATTTAGGATTTTACTTCTCCGTGCTTATTTCTTGTCATAAAATAGTTTTCAAAATATTTCTCAGTACATGAAGCCGAACCTAAGTGGTGATAGGCTATGCGCTCGCATACTCAGCTGTAAAGCGAGATCAACTCTAAGTTGAACACCATCTATGATAGCCCTAATAATGAAGCACTCACTATTCCATGAAAAAATTTTATGTAAAAAGAATATTTAAGACTTTTTCTAAATAAGACTTCGGTAACTTCCCATTGGGGCAACTCTCTTTATAAGAAAGCGGTAAAAATTGCCGCTACCATCACAAATAACTCCATGATGAATAAGAGAACAACACTTTTCCTATGTGCTTTTGCTTTGCAAGGCCTTTTGGCATTCGGCCAAGACAACGATATGCCCAACATGAACTACGAAATTGCACACACGCAAAAGTTGCCCAACGAAGTCTATCAGCTGGTTTACAACCCCACCAACGATAAAGTATATGTAGCAGGTCCAAAAAAGGGATTCAACCGCGAGGTAGAAAACTTTATTTATGTGCTCAACGGTACCGATCTGCAGATCACCGACTCCATTTCGGTAGGTAACAACCTGCCCTTCGGCATTACCCTTAACAATAAAACCCAAACGCTCTATGTCGGACATTCCCTGCAAAATGCGATCAGTGCGGTAGATATTAAAACCAAAAAGCACACGCTTATCCCTAGTGGAAAGGCAAAATCCAAAATTCGGGAACTCGCGGTTGATGAGAAAACCAACAAAATCTATGTATCAGACCACGGAAATCCTTCTATCTGGCAAGTAGATGGTAACACCAACACGTACGAAAAGTCATTGGATTATGCTAATGCGTATTTACTTGGCCTCAGTGTCGACAGCGAACGCAACAGAGTGTATGGCACCGACGGACAGAATATGAAGGGTAGCATCTTGGTTTTCAACGCCACGACAGGCGAGATGGAAAATAGCTTCCAAACCTGGTCTTATTGCCCCATGAACCTAGCCCTGGACTTAAAAAACAACCGGATTTTCGTAAGCCAATCTAACGACAATAACATCACGGTGATAAATGGCAACTCAGGCGAGATTATCGACAAAGTATATTTAGGCTACGACAGCTCTCCTATTGGCCTTGTTTATGACCATGCCAATCAGCTAATCTATAGCGCTAACCGCATAAAACAAGAAGTAGCCGTGATCGACGCGAATACGTACAAAGTACTCGAACGCATCCCGACCGAAGGCCTACCTAACACCATCAGCCTAGATCAAAAAACAGGCACAATCTACGTGACTAACAAAGAAGCCGGACGAAATGGCGAACCAGTAGAAAATGGCAATACCGTTATGAAAATCCACTACAAAAGAGGATAATCACACCTACATCTACTTTTAAGAACATCTTCTAAACCACTACCCTATAGACATTATCCCCTATCTCCACCATGGAGACTGGGGATAATATCCCGACTTAACATGAATCTACAAACACGTTTACTCTTTTTCCTTTTTCTATCTTTCGGCGCCAACCTATACGGGCAAACCACCGTAAAAGGACGATTGCTCTCCGCAGATCAGAAACCCTTGCCGGAAGCTTCCATTACCCTCTTGCGCTTGCCGGACAGCACCGTTGTTTTTCAGCATAAAACCGATGCCGACGGATTTTATCGGTTGCATCCGACCAATGCAGGTTCATTTGTCATCCAAGTACACGCATTGGGCTTCGCCGAATATCATTCGGAGGCTTTTACGCTCACTATGGGCGAGCAGCGACTGTTGGATGCTATTTATTTGCGCGCGGATTTGACCGAAATTGCAGCAGTAGTAGTGAGCGGACGCCAACCCGGTATTCGACAGTACGTGGATAAGCTGGTAGTCGATGTCGAAGGTTCGGTTTTGAGTGAAGGAAATAATGCCTTAGAATTGCTGGAGAAAACTCCGGGCATTGTATCGGATGGTAAAGGAAATTTTTCCATTCAGGGACGGGCGGGTGCCAATGTGCGTATTGACGGACGCGAAACTTACCTCACCGGCGCGCAGCTCGCCAGCATGCTTCGCGGCATGCAAGCAGCGGATGTTGCAAAGCTAGAGCTGATGAGCAATCCATCTGCTCGAGAAGATGCCGCTGGCACGGCTGGTATCATCAATATCGTGACTAAGAGAAATAAAAGGAGCGGCTTTGGTGGTGACGTGTTTGTGCGCGGATCGCAAAGCAGAAAATCTCAGGCTACGGTTGGCGGCGGCATTCACTACAAGGTAAATGGTTTGAACATGTATGCCAACGGATCTGTCGGGCGCGAACAGTCGGAAGATAGTACGCGGATCGAAAGGCAATTTTTTGACAACGGCTTGCTTAGTTCGATACAACAGCAGAAAGAAATACAGGAGCTCAACCCAGGCAAGTTTCACAGTCTGCGCACTGGTGCCAGCTATGAATTTAACGATGGAGGTGTATTAGATGCCAGCTTTCATTGGATGCGTGGCCGTTTCATCAGCTCGTCGCTAATTGACATGGTCACCAGTTCCGCAGCAGGTGCCACCACACAAACAGCGGCCACCAACAATCAGTTTGATGAAACCTTTAACAATCTAACATTTAATGTTAACTACGTAAATAAATACGAAGGAGAAGATCATTTCCTGAAAATCAACTTCGATTATGCACCGCATGGCAACGCCTATAACAATAGCTTCCGCACAGATATTATGGATCTAGCCAACAACAATGTGCGCACTTCAGCGCGGGCCAACGTTCAGGATCTCAGCAACACTACCTACGCAGGCCGACTGGATTACAGCAAGCCGTTTAATGACCGTGCGAAGCTCGAGTTAGGTTGGAAAGCCACCTATTTCTTCATCAATAATGATGTGCAGAATGATACGCTGAGTGGTACAAGTTGGCGTAGAGATGCCGGTACCTCCAACCAATTTCAGTATACGCAGCACATACAAGCGGTGTATGCAATGTATTCTGGCCAATTCAACCGATTTGAATACCAAGCCGGCCTTCGTGGCGAATATACCTTCATCAAAGCCAATCAGGTTACACTCAGCAATATCAGTCAACAACGTTATTTTGACCTGTTTCCCAACGGCTTCTTGTTGTACAACATCAACAACAACCACACGATCAGAAGTTCCTTTAGCAGCCGGATCGAGCGTCCGGGGGATCACGACATCAACGCGTTTCGGATCTATCAGGATGCATTCACCTACTCCGAAGGTAATCCCGAGCTAAAACCAGAGCGCAGTTATATTGGTGAAGTGGGGCATGGCTTTAAAAATGTGCTGTTTACCACGATGAGCATGAGCTACGGCTACGACGTTATTAATTGGATCTCCCGCGTAGGTAGCAATCCGGGTGAAAACCTAACGCGACCTGCCAACATCGGTAACTTCAAAAATTACAGTGCCAGTGTGATGTACAACAACAGCTTCTTCTCGTGGTGGACTGCTAGTCATTACCTGAATGCTTTTCATAATAATTACCGTGGGGAGATTGACGACGTAATATTGAATTCTGAAGGTTCAAGTTGGTCGGCCAATAGCCGACACACCTTGCAGATAAAATGGGGATTGCGCGCCGAAATTGCAGCGTACTACAACTCGGGTGTTACGACGGGCGCCATGCGCACCGATCAACGCTATGGCGTGGATGTGGCCGCGGAGAAAAAACTAATGAACGATCGGGCTATGCTAAAACTTGCCGTGACCGGCCTCATCCGGAATGCCAATCCGCAGTACACCAGCACTTATGGCGACTTAATCATAGCGCACTCTGCATTCCCGGACAACAGGAAGTTAATGCTGTCCTTAAGCTACCGCTTTGGAGAATAAAAAATTGGCACTAAGATTAGCCGTATGAGATACACAAAGACACAGCAGGCAATTATAAATGTGTTGCAGCAACAGAGAGAAGCCTTATGCGCAGACGAGATTTTTTTGCAGCTCAATCCAGGAAAGAAATGCTACAGCTATGCAGCTATCTATCAAAACATCAGTCAACTCTGTCGGGAAGGTGTGCTATCTGTAGAGAAACCCGAAGCACGACGGAGTCGCGCCGTAAAAATCAACCAGCTGTAGAAAGATAAACAATATGAAAATACTATTTATAATAAATCTAAATAAATGTATATTTGCGATGCTTTGGAAGAACAGCATCAATTATTACAGGTCAATCGCGCATCGTTCGAACAGTTATTCGAACGATACTGGAAGCGTTTATATGCTTTTGCAGTAAAGATGACTTCGGATGAAGAGGATGCGAAAGAGATTGTTCAGGAGATTTTCAAATCTCTTTGGGAACGACGGGAAAATCTTAACATTCAGGATGTAGAGCGCTATTTGCTTCGCTCCGTGAAACTGAAAACCATGGAATACATCCGCAACAAAACGACCAAGCAACGTCATCACGACATTATCCTAAGCACCACAAGAGTCGACTATGAGGATCAGCAGGTGCTGGTAAAGGAGCTCAATCACAAAGTACATAGCTTGGTCGAATCCTTACCAAAACAATGTAAAAATGTATTTAAGATGAGTCGTGAAGAAGGCTTGACGAATAAGGAAATATCCCGTTTGTTGCTGATCTCCGAACGCGCCGTAGAATACCACATCAGCAAAGCGCTTTCTACCTTGAAAATAGGGCTGTATCCGGTAGAATAAGATGTAATTACAGCTCATAATTATATACTATCTTTGTAGTGTAGAAGAGATGAAGATAACCAAAGAATTACTGGAGCGATATGAGCTTGGTCAATGTACCGATCAGGAAGAGGCTGCCGTAAGCAAATGGTTGGATAGTCCCGACTTAGTGTTGGATGAGCTGGAAGGAGAACTTGATTTGGGTACTACAAAAGAGCATGCCATCAAACAGGATTTATGGGAAAATATCGCCGCGCACATGGACGCCTCTACTCCTACTGAAAGACATTCCGACCTCCACTATAATCAAGTTTCTAAGGATGCATTCCTAAAATCTCGCAGGACGACGGTTACCTGGCTATCCGTAGCGGCTTCTACCATTATTTTATTGGGAATTGGTTGGTGGGGTTTCCAGTCTTCCAACAAGGAACGACAATTCTTTAATGCCAATAATTCAGACAATTCGGTGGTGCTCTGGGAGGAAGATTCTTTTGAATTCACCCTCAGCAAAAATAGCTCCGCCAGCATCAACTTTCAGTCGGGTAATATGGCCGTATCAGGCGACGTGTTATTCAGTCCAAAACGAGACATCATCCTTTATGATGAGCAGAATAAGACTTCGCTCGATTTTCGCCAGGGCGAAGTATATTTTATCTCCACCGATCCGGATACCAGTGAATTGGTGGTTTACTCCAAAAAAGAGTTAGAATACCTGCCGCCTATTTTACGTAAACATATCCGAAAGCAGTTTCACCTGACCTAATCTATGCGTTTACCTACAGGGCTCTCTCCTATCTTATTTACCTTCCTTGCAATTTTTGCACTCGGGTTAGGGTTATCCTGTACGCATGAAGATAAGCAGGTAGATGCTGCTCTTCAATTTGAACCCGCCTATTCGCTTTTTGTCAGTAAGAATGGTGACAATAATTTTTTATTAATAGATAGCAGTTGGCAGCAGGTGGGATCCGTGAAGCCGCCGCATAAAGGCTTTAACCGAGAATTCATCCAGCGAAATGGTTTCGTTTATTCCATCAACCCGCAAAATGATTATCTCATCCAATACCAGATTTCCTCTGCCGGATTACAAGCCAAAGATTCCATCAAATTGGTAAACGATAATATCGAGCAATACCATTGGAAAAACAATTCTGACACCTTATTAATCGCCAATGTCGTACATGGCGACACTGAAACTTGCCGCTTTTACGAGATCGATACCAAGAATTTTTCGCTGATTCGCGAGCAGAACGTGCCAATACCACCTGCTGTGAATGACTTTTCTATCTTAAGCATTGGCTTGATCCATTATGAAAACAATAAATTGTGGATCGCTTATGCTTACAGCAAAATGCTTAGCCATACCGAATATACTACCCTAGACACGATGTATTATCGCACGTTGGATTTTTCCTCGCTGCGTGTACTATCCGAACAAAAAGACGCCCGATCCACCTATCCCGGTGGGATCAATACCATCCAAACATATAGCGGCACAGCCGAAAATGGTGACTTTTATTTTAGCAGCGGACCAGGGATAGCCGCCGGGAATGCCATTCAACTCCCATCAGCCATATTTCGCAAGAAAAAAGGCGATGACCAAGTAGATACCACCTATATGGTCAATATCTCCCAACAAACGGGTAATCATGCGTATGGATTTTGGTATCTGGGCGATAACAAAGCTATCATTCGGGGCGAGCAGTCCGACAAATACACGGATTTCTCCAACCATCATTTGGTCTACCAATTTGAGTATTATCTCGTAGATCTCGTTTCTGGCAAAATGGAACAATTGGCCCTGCCATTAGATAAGGGCACGCGTAAAGAAAACGTAGTAAAAGTAGGTGACGATATCTACATTGCTATTGACGACGAAAAGGATCGCCACAGTGTGTGGAGATATAATTTAAAAACGGGCTCATTTTCCCAACACCTAACTCCCCAATTTCCAATCGATTACCTGCTTCGACTGGACAAATTGCAATAATTTCTCATTTTTCTCGGCAACTGACCTTCGGTTAAGCGGTACATAAGCTACATTCTTATGTGTCATTAATCTAAATAAAAATATGTTTGGTCTAAAATGGAGACTTTGTCTTCTCTTGCTCGTCGCAGTGGGTGCGACATACGGACAAGGAAATGTGATAAATGGTTTTATAAAAACAAATAATAACCAGGGACTAGAAGGAGTAACCATCCGTGTACTGAACGATAAATCAAAGCAAACGCATAGCGATGCTTTGGGAAAATATACCTTAAAAAACTTTGCCCCTGGTGATTATACCATCGAAACGTATTTGATGGGCTATAAAACGCAGCAGAAAACTATCCGCATTGTTGCAAATGAGATCTCAAAACTAAACTTTACACTGGAAGAATCGGATGAGAACATTGAGCAGGTACAGGTGCAGGGCAAAAGCAAAGCACAGGAGATCATGCAATCAGGTTTTAATGTCAATGTAATTGAGACCAAACAATACGCCAATAGCAATACCGACATTAACCAGATCTTGAATCGTAGTACCGGTGTCAAGATTCGGGAACAGGGCGGCCTAGGTTCCAACTATTCGTTCTCTATCAACGGCATGTCTGGCAATCATATCAAATTCTTCATCGATGGGGTACCAATCGAAGCCTATGGTAGTGGTATGTCTTTCAATAATATCCCGGTCAATATCGTGGAGCGTATCGAAGTGTACAAAGGCGTCATTCCAGCGCACCTTACCTCAGACGCGCTGGGCGGAGCTGTCAACATAATCACTAAACGGGATCGCCGAAAAGCCATTGACGTTAGTTATAGCTATGGCTCTTTCAATACACATCGGGCGGCATTGAGCGGTAGTTTTACCGATCCGAAGAAAGGATTGCATGTCAATGTCAACTCCTTCTTCAACTATTCGGACAACGACTACCGCATGTATACCAACCCCAAGGCGCGTGTATTTCTGGATGTGGTGAACCGCGATAACCCGAACACGTTTGACACCATTGCTTCGGCAAAGCGTTTTCACGATGCTTACCGCTCTAACATGACGCAGGTAGAAGCTGGATTATCCGGCAAACGTTGGGCGGATGTATTTGTCTTGGGGATGACGTATAATACTGTATACAATGAAGTGCAGACTGGCGCTACGCAACAAAAGGTATATGGCCATGTGCAGGAAACCAGTCAAAGTATTGTTCCTAGTTTACGCTACCGCAAAGAGAATTTATTTACAAGTGGCTTGTCGGCTACAATCTTCGCCAATTTTGCCAATGACAAATCCATCGTGACCGATACAAGCTCGTACAGAGTATACCGTTGGGATGGTCGGCCAGACACCTATTTCCCAGAAGCAGGTGAGATCAACCTATCTAAATCAATACAGCACTTCAACGGATACAATAGCTTGTTACAAAGCACATTCAATTATAAAATAAATTCGGTTCAAAACATTAACCTCACGCACTCTTTCACCAATAACTACCGTAAAAGCTATAATGAGATCGATCCGTATAATCATAGCTTCCGCCAAAATAACAGCGTGAGCAGACAAATCCTAGGTTTGAATTATATGCATGATTTCTTCGACAAAAAATGGCGGAATCAGATTTTCACGAAATACTACAACTTTGGTGGACGTGTGGAAAATGCGGATGGCGGCGATACACGGCAGTCCAAGAATTATCTCGGCTATGGAGCGGCATCAAGCTATTTTCTGTCCAATGGTTTAGGCATTAAAGCTTCGTACGAGCATGCCTATCGCCTACCCACGATGGTAGAGCTATTTGGTAATGGTGTAGATATATATCCTAACGTAGGTCTGGTGCCCGAAAGTAGTGACAATTATAATTTAGGTGTCTTTTACAATGGGGTACTGCGGGAAAAACACCGCCTGTACATGACCGCAGCGATCTTCTACCGCAATGCGGAGAATTATATACACCGCACACCACCGGGTGTAGTTTCTGGTTCTTCAGAGAATTTTAGTCAATACTACAACTTCGGTGGCATCAAAGTAGAGGGCGCGGAGATGGAAGTAACCTATTCATACGGGGACTTGCTGAAATTTACGGTAAACGGTAGTTACGAAAGTGCCGTGGATCGCGAAAAATACGTACGCGGCACCAACCGCATCAAAGTTACTTACGACAACCGCTTGCCGGATAAGCCGTGGCTATATGGTAACACAGACTTTATCATCGGTAAGAACGACCTGTTTGGTGAGGGTACGCGTTTGGAATTCAATTGGTTTATGCAATATGTAAATGAATACTCTACCACTTGGTCCAAACTGGGTGATCGAACAACCAACTATTACATTCCAACGCAGTTGATCCAAAATGCAGGCATCACCTACTCGATTCGTCATGGTTTATACAACTTCACGCTGGAAGGCCGTAACCTGGCTAATCAGATTGCATACGACAACTCGAAACTCCAGAAGCCCGGTCGGTTTGTCTCTATGAAATTCCGTTACAACTTAAATATTTACTAATTAACATGTTTGATATGATCAATTTAGAACCCACGAAAAAATGGGCTTGGAGCGTGGCACTAGCTGTAGCGACGCTTGGCTTCACCGTTACTTCTTGCAGTGATGATAACCCTACGACAGACGATGTAGTCGATCCGGAATTTGCTGTGATTGTCGGCACCGACAACGGTCGCTATATGCTGCCAATTGAAGACTTAATGAGTGGTGTGATATCTCCTGTTGGAAAAGGAACCAATGTTTCAGAAATCCTAACTTGGGAAGAGAATCTAATGCAAAAAGGACGGGATATCTATCATGTAAACCCAGATGCAAACAAATTCGGCAAATACCGCTTTGAAAATGGGGTACTAAAGACGATTCGTGAAATCCCCTTCTCGCAATTACCAACCCTATACCTAGGCTGGCATGCTTGGTTAAGCGAGACCGAACTGATGTTCGGCGCGCGTTCTAATAATTTTTACGCCGTAGTGGATGTCGAGAAAATGGAAGTCACCAAAAGTGGTGAATTCGATAAAACCGGTATTCCGGCCAACCATAGCAGGCGTGTATTTTCGGTGTTGCCTCAAGGCAATAAGCTGTTTATTGGTTACGGATTGTACAATGAGCAAACGCAAGTGCACTACGATAAATCATATACTGCGGTATTGGATTACCCAAGCTTGTCTAACTTAGAAGTAACCGGAGAAGACTCCCGCTCAGCACCATTAGGTACAGTACGCAACTCCTATTTCAGCAATTTCCGTGACAATGGTTATACGTATATCCTAACGATCCCGATGCCTGTGCTAGGCGGTGGTAAAGCGAGCTTGCCTACCGGTGTGTATCGCGTGAAAGATGGCGAATACAAATTAGATCCGAACTATTTCTTCAATATCAGCGCGCAGCGCGGTGGCGATAACCAATTAGGCGTAAGTTACATTGGTAACGGCAAAGCAATGCTGATCAGTGCACACGATACACAAAACAATATTAAAGAGTTCAATGACTGGTGGTATGCTGCTATGTGGGAATATTTAATCATTGATGTCAATACACAGCAAGTAGTCAAGAAATTGGACTTCCCGTTAGTGGGTAACTCCAGATCTGGCGTAGTGCACAATGGCAAAGCCTATATCGCGGTGAATGATCCTAAAGCAGATGGGGTATACATCTGGGAATACGACTCCAACACCGATAAGCTAACTCGTGGTGCACGTATCGACGGTGCCGACGGAGACACGCCTATGTTGTACAGATTGAAATAAAACCCTACATCTACATCCGTATCTTCCTGCTACACCAAATGGCAGGAAGATATTTTTTTGACCAGCTTTTCCTGAAGAGATATTGTTAGCATGAAAAAAATAGTATTAAAAATAAATGCCTGGCTACACTTATGGCTTGGATTGATATCGGGTATTGTAGTCGTTATTCTATCTATCACGGGCTGCGCCTTGGTTTTCGAAGAGGAAATTAAATACTCTTGGCTCTATAGCGCATCTCCTGATCACCCACAGCAAACTGAACTATTAGCCCCCAGTGTAGTTTACCAAAAAATTAAAAACATTTATCCAGATAAAGAGTTGGAAAGCTTCTGGTACTACGGTCATCGTAAGCCAATTAAAATTGGCATCAACCATGGAGATACTTTGATGTATGTAAATCCGTACAATGCGCAGATCATAGCGGAGGTAGATCATGAGGATTTCTTTCATTTCATGGACGAAGGGCATCGTCATCTCTGGATGCCAACAGAAATCGGTCGGCCTATTGTCGGTTGGGGAACGTTGCTATTTTTTGTGATCACTCTATCCGGCTTGATACTTTGGTGGCCGAAGCGTTGGAGCAAGCGCATGGTTAGGCAAAGCTTCACGATCAACTGGAAAACGAAATGGAAGCGCATCAACTATGATTTACACAATGTGCTGGGCTTTTATTCTCTCATTTTGGCGCTGGTGATGGCCTTTACCGCCATGATGATGTCGTTCCCTTGGCTACGCAAGTCGGTGATTGACCTGGCCGGAGGTTATCCAAGATCTCCCCGTAAAACGGAAGTAGTACAACCTGAAACATATCGGCAAAAGATAAACGCACTAGCTACTGCCGATTCTATCTGGTATAAAGTACGTACTGAAATTGCTCTAAAAAATAAAGATGCAGTGATCATACACATCCCGGAAGAAGACGAAGACGTCGTCTATGCTTGCACCGATATGCAGGATGGCAGCTGGCGGGATTTACGCTTTGATCGCTATACGTTGGAATTACTTCCCACCTCTCAGCAACCTATTGGCGAAGCCAAAACCGCAGAATGGATTTCCCGCGCTAACTTTGGCTTACACACGGGCTATATCGGAGGGCTGACCACCAAAATTCTCTATTTCGTGGCCAGCCTGATTTGTGCTACGCTGCCGGTTACCGGCTTTTATGTGTGGTGGGGCAAACGTAAAAAGAAAAACCCAAAGAAGACAACAAAGAAAAAGCTAGTCGCTATTTAAATCTTATCCCGAAGGTATCCATGAAAATTATCCTCAAATTGTGAGCCTTTGCCCGAACGGTACTTGCTCAACTTATTGTTCAGCGTGAGTCCCCACAGCAAGAATTCACTCAGGAAATAGATATCTTCGGGCTTCGTATCTGGTTGATATTGTGTCAGCAGCTGTTGCAAAGGCTTTACCTGATCCAATTGTTCCCGGTAATCCGCGTCATTGGCCTCATCAGATAAATGGATGCCATCCGATTCAGAGAACCAACGTACGATATCATCGTACGGATACCGTTGGTTTTCGCGCTCTAGTTTTTCCACTTTCGGAAATAGTGTGGTGAACAAGGTTTTTACGGCACTTTCTATCAATTGAATGGCTACTGTGGCGGCACCTTCCTGCTCGCCTTCGTACACGAGCTCTACCTTTCCGGTGATGGCAGGAATAATTCCCATAAAATCGCTAAGACGAATTGCTGTAGCGCTATCGCCACTCCGTAGCAAGCGTAATTCGGCGGCACTTAATAAGTTTTGGAATGCCGTAATTCCCATCCGAGTACTCACCCCACTTTTCGCATCAATAAATTCACTTTCTCTCGCTTCAAAACTGATCTGTTCGAGTAGATCACGTGCCAATTCCGGCACATAAATCTGTTCTTTCTGCGCACTTTCCAATCCGGCTTCCTGCTCGGTGATACGTTTGGCAATAGCTACAGAGGTCGGATAATGCGTGAGGATTTGCGAGCCAATCCGGTCTTTCAACGGTGTAACGATGCTGCCGCGATTCGTATAATCTTCGGGATTGGCGGTAAATATAAATTGTATATCCAATGGCAAGCGCAGCTTAAAACCGCGGATCTGGATATCGCCCTCTTGTAAGATATTGAATAATGCGACCTGAATTCTGGCTTGCAGATCGGGCAGCTCATTAATCACAAATATGCAACGATTCGCGCGAGGAATCATACCAAAGTGGATCACGCGGTCGTCAGCATAATTCAACTTCAGGTTAGCCGCCTTGATAGGATCCACGTCGCCGATCAGATCTGCTACGGTGACATCCGGCGTAGCCAATTTCTCTGCAAATCGCTCACTCCGATGTAGCCAAGTAATAGGGGTATCGTCTCCATGCTGCTGCAATTGATCTACCGCGTAGCGAGAGATCGGCTCAAAAGGATCATCATTGATCTCCGATCCGGCGACCACAGGGATATATTCGTCCAATAGATTGATCATCAAACGTGCCAAACGCGTCTTTGCCTGCCCGCGCAAACCAAGTAGGTTGATGTTGTGTTTTGAGAGGATCGCTCGCTCTAATTCGGGAATCACGGTATCTTCGTAGCCGTGCACGCCTTCAAAGACTGTTTCACCTTTTCTTATTTTCTCCATTAAATTCTGGCGTAACTCCTCCTTGATATGTTTAGGCGTATAGTTCGCTTTCTTTAATGCACCAAAAGTGTTAATTTCTGTATAATTCATGGAACTTAATTATCGTGTTTAGTGTGTTCATTTAATAAGCATGCGCTTATACTACTTATGGCTTAAAGCCGTACTATTTCTATCGGATACGTTTCTTCCGATTGTCTTCATAATCCGAAAATATCATCTCGCCTAGATCGCCCAAACCGGTGTAATAAGCTTTGCCATGATTGGAAGCCGTAAATTCATCCACAAATTCTTGCAGATAAGGATCTGAGGTAATCATGAAGGTCGTGATTGGAATACCCAACTTGCGCGCTTGGGCGGCCATGCTGTAGCATTTGCTGGTAATAATCGGATCCAAACCCATCGGGTTTTTGTAGTAGGTGCCGTCTGGCATATTTAGACAACTTGGCTTGCCATCTGTAATCATAAAGATCTGCTTGTTGGCATGGCGTTTCCGCCGCAGAATATCGAGCGCCAGCTGTACGCCAGCAACGGTATTGGTGTGAAAAGGCCCGACCTGCAAGTACGGTAAATCTTTAATAGCTATTGGCCAGGCATCATTACCAAAAACGATTACATCTAAGGAATCTTTCGGATACCGTGTTAAGATAAGCTCCGATAGCGCCATGGCGACTTTTTTGGCTGGGGTGATACGATCTTCTCCATACAAAATCATGCTATGGCTAATGTCAATCATCAACACAGTACTCATCTGCGATTTGAATTGCGTATCTTCTACCACCAGATCATTTTCTGACAGGTTAAATTCACCGATTCCATGGTTTACCTGCGCATTCTTAAGGCTTTCGGTCATTGAAATCTTATCCAAGCTGTCGCCGTACTGGTAATTTCGTAGATCGCCCGTATTTTCATCACTCTGACCACTATATTTGGTCTTATGATTGCCGGAAATGCCTTTTCGCATCTTTCCAAAAATCTGTTCCAACGCATTCTGTCGTAAGGCTTTTTCCATCTTGGAGGTAATCCCCACACCGTTGCCTCCCAAGTCAGGACGCTCCTGAATGTATCCTTTGTTCTTCAGGTCTTCTATAAAATCATCCACCGTGTATTCTGGCGTAGTCAGTTTAAATTCTTTGTCTAGCTGCCTCAACCAGTCGATCGCTTCATCAAAATCCCCGGAAGTATGTGTGATCAGTTCCTTAAATATATCAAAAAGCTTATCGAAGGGTGTCTGAAAGGGAGCTTCATACTGCTTGAAAACAAATCCATTATTTCTCTTCCCGTTGCTCATAATTTAAATTTACAACATAATTTCTGGTATCTGTGCACGGAGTAGATACAATATGACGTTATCGTGAGAAGGATCGGTATGTAGACAAAACATAAATTGATAAACTTTGTACTGTTTATTTCAGGTTCACTATTCACATACAAAAATGGAAAATCAGCACGATGCATACGACTTATCCTACCTTCCTGTTGCTAGCGAATACAGGGAGATCATTGAACAATTGATCAGCAATAAAGCGAGCGGTAAAATATTCTATTTTGACCCAAAGAATCGTGTGGAAGAGACAACCGGGCAAGTAATGGAGTTGATCGGAGACCAGGGTTCGGGCATGTTTGTTACCACAGACAGCGGAACGCTTGTACGTATTGACCGGATCATTACGATTTTCGGAAAGCTAGGCGCCGCCTACGACGAATACAATACCTTTAGCTTTTGTGGTATGGGTTGTGATCCAGACGATAAACAACAGTAGACCTAAATACATTACGAGTATTCAAGACAGAATCATCTGGCTTCTTGAACCTCAACTGTTATCTATATCGTGAGCAGTTAGTGCCCCTCAACTCCGCCATAATGATACCCTCAAGTGAAGGGAAGCCTCTAAAAAATTAATGTTATCGTTCGAAAACATAACGATTGACGTAATTCTAACAGCCTCCACGTAGAAAGCCTCCTCTCCGTGGAGGCTTTCTACGTGTTACGCACGCTATCAAAACAATCTGTGATGCAACTTGTGGTACAAACAACATCTCATCAAGTTGGAAACAACGTAAAACATAAGCCTATGTTAGCAATGAACTATAGAGGCCCTTATCGGGTCCGAGCTGAACAGAAACCCATGCCGGAAATCCAGCATCCAGAAGACGCCATTATACGCGTTACGAGATCCTGCATTTGCGGATCAGATCTTCATCTGTACCATGGTATGGTACCCGACACCCGAGTCGGATCTACGTTTGGTCACGAATTTACCGGAGTGGTCGAAGAAGTAGGACCCTTAGTACAAAATTTGAAAGTTGGTGATCAGGTATTGGTTCCTTTTAACATTGCCTGTGGTCGATGCAACTTTTGCAAACAAGGTCTTTACGGTAATTGCCATGAGACCAATACCATGTCTACTGCGGTAGGTTCTATATTTGGCTATTCGCATACCGCTGGAGGATTTGATGGCGGCCAAGCCGAATACGTGCGCGTGCCCTATGCTGATGTGGGGCCAACGGTGATTCCAGCAGATATGGATCCGGATGATGCAGTGCTCTTAACTGATGTGGTACCTACAGGATACCAGGCGGCCGAAATGGGTGGTATAAAAAAAGGCGATACGGTCGTGGTATTTGGTGCCGGACCAATTGGTATTATGGCGGCCCGATGCGCTTGGTTTTTTGGTCCTTCCCGTGTGATCATTATTGATCAGATTGATTACCGCCTGGAGTTCGCTCAGAATTACGCAAAATGCGAAGCCTATAACTTCAAAGACATGGAAGATCCGGTACTATTTATCAAAAAAATCACGGACTGGTATGGTGCCGATGTGTGTATTGATGCTGTGGGGTGCGAAGCCGATGGCAATACACTACAAACATTTACAGGAAGAAAAATCATGATGCAGGCGGGTGCTGCCACCGCATTGCAATGGGCAATCAACTCTGTCAAAAAAGGAGGCATTGTGTCTATTGTGGGCGTATATGGACCGCCATTCAATATGATACCGGTAGGCAATGTGCTGAACAAAGGATTGACCATTCGTGCCAATCAGGCATCTGTAAAACGCCTGCTTCCTAAGTTGATCGATCATGTGCAATCAGGACGTTTAAATCCGAAAGAATTAATTACACATCGTGTACCACTGGAAGAAGTGGGAGACGCCTATCGCCTATTCTCTTCTAAGCTCGATAATTGTATCAAAACAGTATTAATTCCTTCTACAAAATAGTGAACTATGACTTCTAATACAGAAAATTATAAAGATATCCCCGGTTGGGGAATGGATGCAGATCCGAAAAATGAACCGACGTATCCTATGAAAGAATATACGGGTGATGATCACAAGCGTAGCAACTACGAACGTGCCCCACAGCAGAAGCAGAGTGTAGAGCTACTGCAATCGCTGGAACGACCGGAGCCCTCGCGTGTATTCGGGGCGACCGTACCTCCCAGCGGATTGAGCGGAGCGATCAGGCGATATGCTTTTAAGCACAGCGAAGACAAGGTACGACATTGGATACCCCTACTCATGGCCGATCGAATTCAGGTTTGGGAAGGTCTTGTCGAAGATTTGACAAAAGGATATATTCCTAATATAGTAGCCGAACGCGGTTTGGCGACAGAATGGAAACACAATCCAAAAGGAATGTTGAAGAAAGCCGCGGTATGTGCTACCATCGCACTGGTGATTGGCTGTGCACTGCGCCGGAATAAAGGTTAATTTGAAAGTGCCATAGTGCCATGCTGAGTATGCAAAGGAGATCATACGCAACGTGGTTATCTAGTTCGGAACTACGCTAACTGTGTTAAGCAAGCGATACTAAATACGAAAGCCCCCACATAAGTGGAGGCTTTCTGAGTTTTTACTTACCGATTCAATTACCAACCGCTGTTTTGTGTAAGCTGCGTATTGAAGATAAGCTCATTGGCTGGGATAGGCCAAAGGTAATCCCGCCCAGGATTGAAAGTACGACGTTCTACCGTGACATAGTTGTTGAAATCGCCACGAGAAGAATCGTAATTATTAAATATCCCTTGCGCTACGCCTTGCATCACGTTTTCTGCGATGCCCCATCGGCGGATGTCGAACAGGCGATTGTCTTCTACTGGAAATTCAACATGACGCTCTCGACGCACTAATGCACGCAATGCCTGTTGATCTGGATGAGTAGCAGGCGTAGCCGCAACCATATTAACACCTGTCCGCTGCCGCACCTGATTAATGGCAGCGTATACAGAAGGATCGATTTGTCCTGATTCGATCTTTGCTTCAGCATACGTCAATAATACTTCGGCATACCGCATGATCATCACATCAGCTCCTGCACTACGATCCCATTCACCGGAGATATTCGCTGGTACAGCTTTTCTATAATAATAACCGGAGAACGATGCGTTAGACTTGCCCAGTGCATCTGGTGAATTGGGGTTGGTCACGTCAATGGTCACGCCATTTACTGGTGTACCCGGTGTTACAATAGTGAGTCCTAACCGGGGGTCACGATTGGCAAATGGCGCTGCTGGATCGTACAATGGAGAAACGTCAATCGTTTGTCCGTCGGTACATTCGTATGCATCTACCAATCCGCGTAGCGGAACAATTTGTCCCCAACCTGCTAAACTCGGCCCGCCAATCCAAGTGGCATTGGCATTAGGATAGGTATTTTCCAAATAGCGAGCAGAAAGAATAATCTCTGTACTATTCTCATTTGTTCCGTTGAAAAGGCTTAGGTAATTGTTGTCGATCGTATACACGCCCAAATCCATCACCTGTTGCGCTGCAGCTGCGGCTTCCAGCCACTGGCCGCTATACAACAAGGTACGCGCTTTTAGCGCAAGCACAGCGCCTCTAGTGGCTCTACCTTGCTTAGCACTTTCTCGCGTAATTGGTAAGCTCTCTGTAATTTCCGTCAATTCGTTTATCACAAACGCAACGATTTCACTCTTTGGTGTCTTGGCTATCTGAAATTCTTCTGGACTTGGCGTTGTAGTATATAAAACGACATCACCGTATAATCCGGTAAGTTGCTGATACGCAAAGGCACGTAAAAAACGAGCTTCACCAATTAATTCTGCTTTCACTGTGGGATCCATATTAGGTACCCGATCTATGTTGTCCAATACATCATTCGCCTTGGCAATCATCTGGTACATGTATCGCCAATTTTTAAGAAAGACATCCGTATTTGGTGTAGCACTGCCATTGGCAGCAAATTGGATATCTACGGGCCAGTTGCTCCAAGAATAACTATCGTCTGTAGCACAAGACATAAAAAAGCGCTCATCTGAACCTAAGAATCGGTACACATCATTCACCGAACGCTCCGCATCTGCTGTGTTTGTCCAATAAGTGGTATTACCTAAAGAATCCAGCGGCTGTCTATCCAACTGATCGTTGCAAGAGATCATTAGGAGAAGCCCCGCCAGGCTATATGTTATTTTTTTTCTGATCATGTTGATTTAATTGTACGATTAAAAATTAGCGTTAAGTCCGAAGGATATGGTACGCACCTGCGGGTAAAAACGATTGTCATTTGGCGACTCTGGGTCTAAATCTTTTGGAAGCGACGTGATAGTAAACAAGTTCTGCGCTCCTGCAAACAGACGCAGATTGCTAATGAAAGAATTTCCTATGACGCTTTTAGGTAGCTTGTAACCAATAGTGACATTCTTAAGGCGAACGTATGCACCACTTTGCACCCAGAAATCAGAAGGTTGGTAGTTAGTCTGGTATGGCACCAAACGTGGATAGGCCGAACCAGCGTTGTCTGTGGTCCAGGCGTCTAACCAGGCCGAGCGGAAGTTGCCATCCTGATTGATGGGCGCTCTTTCCAGATTCAACGTATTGATATCTACCTTAGCGACGCCTTGGAAGAAAGCGCTAAAGTCAAAACCTTTATAGTTAGCTCCTAATGTTAAACCGTAGTTGAAGCGTGGGATATTGCTACCCAAATAGGCAAAGTCATTCGTGTTATCGAAAACACCATCTCCATTAATATCGCGGTAGATCAAGTCGCCTGGACCAACCTGTCCAGACAAGGTGGTAGAACCAGCTACTTGTGCATCATTCTGATAAATTCCGTCTACCAGATAACCATAGTATGAACCAATAGGGCGACCTACATAGTTTCCAATATTTAATCCATTACCATCTGTTGCATTGTAATCGGTTCCTTTTAAATCTAGAATTTCATTACGTACGTCAGAAAGATTCAATGCTACATTGAAGCGGAAATCTTCGTTAACGGGTTGGTTATAGTTGAGCGAGAGTTCCCAACCTCTATTGCGTACCGAAGCTGCATTCTGGAAACTCGCTTCCAATCCTACCGCTTCTGGGATCGGCAATTGCAATAAGATATCATTCGTTTGTTTGTCGAATATATCTAGGGTTACATTCAAGCGGTTAAACAAGGTAAAGTCCAATCCCAAATTGGCAATATCGGTCGTTTCCCAGGTAAGTCCAGAATTAGGATAAATCTGCAACCCTGTACTTGGATTGAGGACACCGCCAAATGGATAACTGCGTAAGATATAATTAGACTGATAAGGATAATCGCCAATGGCATCGTTACCCAAACGCCCGTACGATGCACGGATTTTTAAGTCTTGTACAAAGCGAACATCCTGCATAAATGCTTCTTCGGATACGCGCCATCCTACGGATGCAGATGGGAACCAACCCCAACGTTGCCCGTTCGAGAAGCGGGAAGATCCGTCGCGACGAAGATTGGCTTCTAAAAGGTATTTGCCTTTAAATGCATAATTTACTCTTCCGAAGAAAGATATCAACGTGTATTCACGCGCTGTACCTCTTGCCAACTGCGAAGCTTCCGATCCAGCATCGATCTCAGTTAGGTTATTGTTAGGCATGTCGAACCGTGTACCCAACAAGTCATCTGTACGTTGCCCTAAATAAGATGCACCGCCCAAAAACTTGAAATCGTGATCATTGATCACTTTGGTATATTCTGCTAAACCCTGATAATTCTGATTGATGTAACCGATTGCATTCTTCGTGATTTGATCACGGCCGATGGGCGATGACGCATTCACATAGTTAAAACGCTTCGAATGATTGGTGAGGTATTGATTCTGAAAATTATTGGATGCAACGGCGCTCAGCATCAACCCTTCTACCGGCAGGTAATTCAACCTGAAATTGGTGGTAAACAAACGGTCATTATTAGAAAATATGCCTCCTTCTTCTTGCAAACGCAGTACGTTGTGTTCTCCACGTAGCGCGCGCCAGTTACCATTTTCATCTTTAGCAGATTCCAATGGATTAATTCTGGAAGCCTGACCAAATTGAAACCAGGCTGAACCAGCGGCTGCCTGCGGTTCATTTCGACCGGATAATCGACCAGAAATGTCTGCGTTAAAATTCAATTTTTCGGAAATCTTAAAATCCGTATTCAAACGAATGGTGAGACGGTTGAAATCCATGTTTTTAATCAGACCCGCCTGATCAAAGTAGTTGGCAGAGAAACGGTATTTATTCTTTTCATTTCCACCAGCCAAGGACATACTATGCTTTTGCTGGAAGCCAGAGCCAGTGAGGATATCGCCAAACCAGTAATTGTCTGGAAACTGGTTCATATCTCGATTTGGATCATTGTATGCATTGATACGGTCTTGATTGTACACCGGCGTGTTACCCGCATTGGTGTTCATCTGGTTCACCAATTGCATAAACGATTGCGCGCCCACAAAGTCTGGTGTGCGAATCGCTTCCTGCCAGCCAAAATAGTTACCATACGACACTTGCGTACCGCCTTGTGCACCTCTTTTGGTGGTCACCAGGATTACGCCGTTTGCGGCACGAACACCATAAATAGATGCAGCGGCCGCATCTTTCAATACCGAGATGTTTTCGATATCATTGGCATCTATATCGTTTAGGCTGATCGAGTTATCGTAACGTATTCCATCTACCAATATTAAAGGGCTACTGTCATTCAATGTGCCCATACCTCTGATATTTAGCATACCTTGATCGCGACCTGGTTGACCGCTATTCGTAGTTACAGTAAGCCCGGCAGAAAGTCCTTGCAATGCTTGTGTGGCCTGGCCAACTACCTGTCTGTTAATATCTTCGGATTTTACAGTAGATACCGAACCTGTTAGGTTGACTTTTCGCTGTGTACCGTATCCTACTACTACAATTTCATCTAATCCTTCGGCCGCAACTTCTAGTACGGTTTGGATAGTTTGCTGTCCGGTATACCGCACTTCCGTAGGTAGAAACCCAATAAACGAGAAGGTCAATGTTTCGCCGGTAGCTACTTCTAAATTATACTGGCCATTCTGATCAGTCGAAGTACCTCGGTCGGTGCCCTTTATACGTACGCTTACGCCTACTAAGGGATTGCCTTCCGTGTCTTTTACTTCGCCCGAAACGCGCTGCTGCGATGCAGGATTGTTGATCACGATCAAGTTATTTTCCATTTCTGTAAATGAAATGCCTTTAGCGCCCAGCACCTTTTTCAAAACGTTGATGACAGACTCATTTTTGGCATTGATGTTCACCGTTCCCTTGCTCGCTAAAGCATCTTGATTGAACACAAAGCGGTAGTCTGTTTTGGATTCGAGTGTGTTTAAAAGCGCTGTAATAGAGATGGATCGATGCTGCATCGTGATCTTGTTCTGTGCATGCACCTTGGCATAACTCTGTAGATGCAGCAATAGCATAAAAAACACAATCAACTTCATGGTCATAAGCTTTTTAAAAAGTCCATGCCTTCTAAAAGCACCACTTGGGTGTTGAAAAAAAATCATAAATTTAATACAAATTGGATAAAGGACGGCATCGGCAAATGCTGTCCCGATTCTTGTTTATTCACAGTGATTAGGTGGAAGCTGCCTGGCAGCTTTCACCATTTATGTAGGTTGTTTTGAACTACTCATTTTGACTAGGTTTTTTTAGTATTTGGTTATGGTAATCTGGTTATCATCGACTTGATATTGAAATGATGCCGCCAATTGCAATGCTGCTAGAATTTCTTCCAGGCTTTCTTGTTCGAATCGTGCAGTAAATCGCATCTTAGCGAGTTTGGCCTCTTTAAACTCCAAGCGTATGTCATATTTTCTTTCTAATACTTTGGCTAAATCGGCAAACGTCTGATCCTTAAAGACTAATTTATTTTCTAACCAAGTCGTCTCCATGGCTTGTACATCGGTCGGTTTGAGGAAAGTTATTTTGGCTTTTTGGGCGAGTACATTGTTACGGGCATCGGGCCGCTTTGCTGGCTGATTGGAAATGATGACCTTATCAGATGGACGCAATAAAATGGGTTTTGCTTTTTTATGCGTAGCAGTCACTTCCAACACGCCTTCAATCAAGCTGGCTTCGGTGATTGTTTCATCTGGATACGCGCGTACGTTAAAGCTGGTACCCAAAACCTTTAATAGCGCATGCTGCGTGTTCACGATGAATGGCCTATCCTGTTCTTTTGCTACACGAAAGAACGCTTCACCTACGATGGTAACTTGCCGTACATCTTTGTCGAATTTATCCGGATAGTAGAGTGTGCTTTTATAATTCAATATCACTTCTGTACCATCGTCTAATATGACTTTCTGTTGTTTACGATCGGCTACAAATTTTTGCTCTGCTGGCCCAGCATTATAGAAAACAAATAGACCTATCGCCAGTATCAAACTGGCAGCTAGTCCGATCGGAAGAATGAACTTCACCAAACGACTTCTTCGCCGAGGTGGCTGATGGTCGATGCGTTGCAATACTTTTTGAAAGAGCTCGCGATCACGGCGATTTTGACTATGCTTGTCCGACCAGTAGTGCTCCAGTAACTTGTACTCTAGAAGCAGATCGGGATATTGGAGCAAAAGCGCATCGAACTCCAATGCCTCTGCGGCACTGAGTTGATCCCCTAGCTTTTTGCTAGCCAAATACTGAAATCTATCTTGTTGCATGGAATTTCATAGGTGGCCATAGGAAGCCTTTCCATAGGTATGACAACAATTTTGCAAAAAAGGCGTAGAAGAAAAATGAGATTTTATAAAAAAGGTAAAATCAGGATCGCAATGGAATAGAACTTATTAGATAAGCGAGCTTTATCGCGATCAACATAAGCTTTTAAGAGACCGGATATTTTCTGAAAAGCTAGGCGCATGTGTGTTTGAACGGTACGTGCAGAAATGTTCAAGAGTTTGGCCACCTCATCATACTTCATCCCATCTTCTTTCACTAAGCGAAAGACCAGCAACGTTTGTGTAGGTAGTCGTGCTATGATGCCATCAATCTTTGCAAAAAACTCCTTACGCTCTAGCAGCGTATTTGGATCGGTACTATCAATTACTTTGACGGTATCTGAAAGATCGACATGTAATTGCAAGTGTGAGAACTGCTTGAGGTAATTTAGTGCTTTATTTTTAACGGCTGCGTAGAGGTAGGATCGCGGCTTCAAAACGTGGTGCAGCGTCGTCCTATTGTTCCAAACATGCACAAATAGGTCAGACACAAGCTCTTCCGCAGCGGCTTCATTGTGAATGATGGTGTCGCAGAATATCAGTAAATTGCTATTAAGCTGATAGAAAAGCAGCTCGAACGATTTTAAATCGTCTTGGAGACAGACCTGATCCCATAGTCTCTTTAAGTGATCGTTTGAAATCTCTTGCATGTATTCGGTAGAATGCGACCAATATACAAATTTGAGATCAACTACTAAAAACTGGTGATTATGGTTGGTCGAGAAACAGATTTATTGGAATGCAAATATTGCGCCGTTGATCTAGAACAAGTTAAGGAGGTTTCTTTATCTAGAAATCATACTGTCAGCACAATCTTACCCACATGTCCGCCTTTTTCCAGCCAGGCATGTGCTTTCTCGACCTCTTGAATAGGGAATACCTTTTCTACGATTGGTTTTATAACGCCAGATGCTATTTTTGGCCAGATTTGCGCACGCAACCCTTCTGCAATACCCGCCTTCACATTAAACGATTGTGGCCGAAGAAAACTACCGGTTAACGAGATTTGTTTCTCCATAATTTGTGGAATTGGCACGGTGACTTTGGCTCCGGTGAGAAAGGCGATCCAGACCAACCTTCCCCCCTTACCTAATACCTTTATATTACCTGAAACGGTTGTTTCTCCCAACATATCCAGTATGACGTGGATCGAACCAGACAATTCCTGTACTTTCTTTACCCAAAGTTCGTCCAACAAAATTGCCGCATCGGCACCGATGTCCTGACATAATTTTAACTGCTCTTCTTTACGAGCAGTAATGACGACACGATGTCCCAGCGCTTTTGCCATCTGTATAGCGGCTACTCCGATCCCGCTTGCTCCTGCATGGACCAACAAGGTTTCCTTTTGACTGTTGCCAAGCTTGCCTTGCATAAAAACATTGAACCAAACGGTAAAGTAGGTTTCTGGCAAGGATGCCGCCTCTGCAAATGACCAGCCTGCTGGCTTGGGCAAACAGTGCCGCTCATCTACCCACACATATTCAGCATATCCACCTCCGTGCGTAAGCGCACAAACTTCGTCGCCAGCTCTCCATCGGCTTTCGCCAAAAACCTGTTCTACGACACCGGCCACCTCCAACCCTAAAATTGGTGAGGCATCAGCCGGAGGGGTATACATTCTATCGCGTTGCAAAATATCGGGTCGATTTACTCCTGCCGCTTTTACCCGGATAAGCACTTGTCCTTCTGCCGTTGGATGTGGATAAGGAACATTTTCCCATCGAATTTGCGGGGAATTATTGGCATAATCCAATTTAATTGCCTTCATGAGTTCCATCATCCTGCAGGTTTATTTTGGTAATTGATCTATTTGTGAATCCACCAGGTATAGTAAGGAGGCAATTGCTGCTACACCAGATTGAAGTTCCCGTCGGTCTACCGCTTCAAAAACATCTTTATCGGTGTGATGCAAATCAAAATAACGATGTGGATCCGGTCGGAAGTTGAACATGACGGTATTTGGAAATTGCTTGGCCCATATACCCGAATCTACGCCCGGACTGCCCTGCAAAAAGCGAGATACCCAATATTGTTGCTCAAATAAGGGTTTCCAAGTTGACTGAATCCAATCTACAGATTCCCGGGAAGCTTTAATATCAAAACCCCGGGGAGCAAATCCTCCGGCATCGCTTTCAATTGCAGCAATAATTTTTTCCTTATTCTCTTCTGCTAACTCTCCATATCGTGTAGCACCATGTACGCCATTTTCTTCATTCATATAAAAGACTAAGCGAATGGTATGTTTTGGCTTATAGCCTAATTTCATCAACGTGCGGATCGCGTCCAGCGTACCCATGGTTCCCGTTCCATTATCATGCGCACCTTCGCCAACATCCCAGGAATCGATATGTCCACCGATGGTGATAATTTCATCTGGCTTCTCACTACCGCGCCATTCTGCAATGACATTATGCGTTTGCACAGGTCCCTTCCATCCTACATGTTGCTCCAGGTAAACTTTGGATTTTGGATTTTGTTGTAACGCTGTATGCAAGCGTTCTGCACTTACCACTGAAATAGCCATCGCTGGAATACTATCTATTCCTTCTACATATCGGGTACCGCCTGTATGTGGAAAATCATCTCTTGTCGAGGAAGAAAGCGAGCGAAATAAATAGGCTACCCCGCCAAATTTAGCTACTTCCGCCGGGCCACGACTACGTTGCGCTGTATTCAATCCGTAGGCCATTCCGGTTTCTACCAATGATTCATCCCAAGGCTTGTTTACGAAGACTATTTTTCCATATACATTTTCTCCGTGATCCTGTAACTCAGACAAGTATTCTACTTCCAGCACTTCGGCTTCCAACCCCTCTTTAGGTGTGCCTATAGAACCTCCCAAAGCCAATACTTGCAAAGTATCGTTATTGCCAACTAAAATTGCCTTTTCCGGTGCTCCTCTATCCCAATAGGGAACGGTTACATCCTGCAAGTACACGCGATCAAATGGCAATGTTTTCATTAAGGACTCAGACCATCGGACTGCTTTCTCCGCTCGATCAGATCCCGCGATACGATGGCCAATTTCTTTTGTGAGATACCGTAAATCGTCGTAAGCTTCTCCTTTTGTGAGCGAATGACGATAGATTTCGCGCATCATGGTCGTGTCTGTTTGCGCAAAAGAGCCAGACGTAAGCCCTATTGTTGCAAGGGCTAATAGTAGTTTATGCATGTTTTGTAGTGGAATCGATAGATTACGTAACAATTAATCTAATAGCTCACGTTAATCAATGAACGCATAGGTATTAACACCCCTGCTTTCAATACAATGTATTTCTCTGTCAATGACCAAACCGTCGTTTCCACGCGTTTCGCGCCATCTTCTGTCATAAACGTTAATGCTACCTTTGATTTAAACTCATTCCCTAGGCGTAATGCCCCTGACAATTTAGAGGCAAATTCATCTGTACGATCCACCTCAGCAGGAACAAATTTATATTGCTCAATCTCTTCCTTCTCGATCAAAGTTGCTGTCATATCTTATTCAATTAAATGCTAAAAATTCTCTCCTTAAATATTTCAAACAATTTACGAAAAACAAGACGTTATATTTTACTAAAAATCGTTAATTCTCGTAATTGCATTGCAATTATTACAATAAAACACTCTCTAACAAGCCAATATAACATCGCAGCTTGTAATTTATTCAGATCTGAAAATGATATGACACAAATCAAACGGGATCGCATTGTTTTTTTTCCAAATATTACGGTTATTTGTATATATACTAAAAAGGCATATCATGGTGACCGTCACAGAGAAAGCGAAAGCACGAATAGATGAGATTTTAATGGATGAGCAGTACAATGGCTCGTACTTTGTTCGCGTTGCGGTGGAGAGTGGTGGATGTTCAGGACTTTCCTATAAGTTAGATTTCGACAATGTCGAGAAAAAAGGAGATCAGTTTTTTGAGGATAATGGTGTAAAGATTTGTCTAGACATCAAATCATATTTGTACTTGGCAGGCACAGAGCTGGACTATACAGACGGCTTAGGTGGTAAAGGTTTTGAGTTTCATAACCCTAATGCCTCCCGCACTTGTGCATGTGGAGAGAGTTTTTCTGTTTAATAAATCAATACATATAGTTTGTAATGGGTAAGCAACTCTAATTAGAGTTGCTTATTTTTTGTCCTTATATAGTACTTATCCGAGATTACAAGGCCAGGAAAACATATGCGCAATACATAACAAAGCCCAATCCGATGAAAGATTGGGCTTTGTTATTTTATTCTTCATTTTCAGAATAAAGATTTACAACTTCTCTAGAATAAATTCCACATCTTTTAAGTTTACAAGTCTTTCTATATCTCTAGTCTCGTCATTGAGTAACACAAATTGAAATTTGGGCTCTAGGGTATAAAAGCCGTTTCGAAATCCTGTTAGTCTATCAAAGACCAAATCGGACTGCGTTACTTCCTCATCATTTAAAACATCAAATATACTGCCCCCATCCTTTGGCACAGCTTTTATCTTAAAATTGGGTAGAGAATCAGGATCTGTAATCCTACTGCTCGCACCATTGAAATCTGCACCTTCCCCATACGCTTCTAGATAATTATTAATTTTTAATACTTATCTCTCAACGAGAAGCTCCCAATTTGATTGCAGCCAATCATTTATAGAGGCTTGATCAGAGGTGTAACCTCTATTAACAAGCAAAGGATTAACTGTTTCCCAACTATTATCCAAAAATGTAGCAAATATTCTAATTGCTCTATCTATGATCATCATATACACTATTTTAAACGGCTTTTTAGTTATCTATGAATTCTATAACCGGTTCCATTGCCTGCCTTCCAATCACCTATTTTACTTTCTATATTTCTAATTATATTACCAGAGCTGTCCCATGGTCTTATATCAAAATCATAGAGCCCTGACCCGTAACTAAATGGATGGACCTCATAAATTCCTTAACATAGCATACAACGAATGAATAATCATATTGGCCTCCAAGCTCGCTCTGGCATTATCATGAATATGTATTTTTTATCGACTATGATGTACCTCAAAAGAGGCTTCCTTCCTATTGTAAAGATACTTATTTATACCGCCCTCAGTAATCTCACATTGACACACTAAAGCAAAATAAACTGATCAGAGAAATTAAACTTTATGATAAAATAATATCCTAATGAGTATTTTTAATAAAATCAACAAAAAAAGTCAATTTAATAACTAAATAACATTCAATATATAAATAAGGTTAACACAAATTCATGAAGAGATATTTTTTTTCGCTTAAAAATAGGTAAAATCAAATTTAATTTTCATTTATTCATTAAAAAAGGTAATTTAGTGTCATAGGTATGATCAAGGAGATTATACACCAAACTATTATTTATTCTTATTTTTTATGAAATTGAAACAGTTTGCCAAATTGGCAGCTATTTCTGCTGGATTATTATTTGCAGCAGCGTGCCAAAAGTCTATCCTAACAGACAGTGAGACTTCAGGCGGTTCCTCCACCAACCCTCGAAGTGCAAGGCACCCAGAATATCATCACATTGGTTACGGGTATGACGCTACTGGCGAATATGCTAATCAATCTGCGGTCAAGAATTCAGTTGTAGACGTAGCCAGATTATCAGCCAGTGGACAAGGTCGTTATGTGAGCGGTCCATCTTCCGGTCAACGTTATTATGAAGAGTATGGAGAAAATGCAGAACAGTATTCGCGGAAGGTATCTCAAAAAATTTCTGCGACAACCGGATTTCCACTTTTCGGCGGTACGATTAGTGCTTCTTATAGTTCATCAAATGAAGGGTCATATTCATTCGACGGTAAGCACGTATACGGTAACTATCATTTGTTAATTAGAAAGCGACGAATCAATCTAAACGCGCCTCCTGAAACTCTTCAACAATTTTTGAGCCCTCAATTTTCGCTAGACATAGTTAGCCAGTCCCCGGAGTATATAGTGCGGAATTATGGCACGCATGTGATGACAGACATATATGCAGGCGGTAAATTTAACATGACCTTTCAATCGGAAACTAGAAATAGTAATAGGACTGAAGCTGCTCGATCAGGTATAAAAGCCTCAGCTAGCTTCGTATTTAACGCATCAGTTGAAGAAGCAAATAGCGTTGACGTAAGTCAAGCAAATCAAAACTTCTCAAAGAAATTAGTATACTATACCGAGGGAGGAAATTCATCTATTGGGTTAAGAGGAGAGATAAATTTGGATATATCAAACCCTACAATCAATACAAATAACTGGCAAAATAGTGTAACGTGGGATAACGCCGAGTTGATTGACTTTGGTCCTGATGGCTTAATTCCTATATACGATCTTATTCCGAACCCAACAAAGCGTCAGCAAGTTAAGGGGTATGTAGATCATTATTTATCGAATAACACAGTGAAAAATATTCATCGACGTGTACCTGTTTATTCTCTTTATGCGCCTACCACGCGGAATCAAAGTCACAATCACTGGTTAGCTCTCAATCCAGGTGCAGAATGGGCACAAGCAGTTAATGAAGGAATAAGTTTTTATGCTTTTAGTTACCAAGCTCCGGGTACAGTGCCTGTTTATAGGTATTATCATCAAAGATTTAATAACATAATCCACGTGATTAACCCAGGGAGAGAGAATTTGAGCGGCTTCACGTATAGCCATATAGATTTTTACGCCTACCCAACACCAAACAATACCAATGGTACTCCTACAATACCAATACATAGATATCAAGATGTGAGGAATTTTGACCATTATTTTACCCCGGTAAGAACAAATATTAATAATTACCAGTACGAAGGAATAGAATTTCACGCGCACAATAATTAACAACAACACTTAAGTCCCTCCATCGCGAGGGGCTTTTTTCACACCCACACGTCTGCAATCAAATCCCTGTCACCAATATTCTCAAGTGCATCAGCAATTAACAGAAAATACGGTTTTCTACTATTCCCCTGTAAAAAACTAGCTAAACCCACCGAATCTGGATACTGAGATGGATTCTTGTAACTCAGCAGAAAGGTGGATCGCACAATATATTATCTTTAGTCAATGCAATCGACGTAGCTCATAATAGAATGGGTTAATGCTGGTAGTTGAGTCTAACACACTGGGTATTGAGTGGACGCGTAACATCTCATGCGAGCGGAGAACACATAAAAAGTTAGGGCGAATGATTAATTCGCCTTAATCGTAAATTATACTCTTCTCCGTTTTATCTATCAGCTTCAAACCAAAAAAATAGACACATTGAAAATAACATGCTGTAGGTATTGATTACAGATGATCCGGGAAATATAATCTAGACCACACTTCCATAATATTATCCTTTTGTTAAGAATAGTAATATTCATTGAATCGGGATAAATCATATATTATCTTTAAAGAAAAAAATAATTATGAAACAAAAATTACATTACAATTTGATCCTATTTACTGCGGTATTTTTATTATTTCAAGCCTGTAAAGATGCAGCTCCTACGTTACCAAATTCATCTGCGATTACCGAAGCCAGAAGTGTAAGAGGCACACCAAATGCCGGTAATGATGCGCAACCTCCAAATGGAGACAATAGTAACCTATTTCTTGGAAATCCGTCCAATGCACAAACGGCAATGGTGTTCAATAAAAACTACCTGATTGATATGAAATACTTCACTCTTTCCTACGATTCAGACAAGGGTGTGCCTAATTGGGTATCCTGGTATTTAGATAAGAAATCAATCGCCGCTAACGCTCGACGGCAAAATAACTTTGCGGGATACTCTGGCCTTCCAAGCAATTGGTATATGGTGCGACACAATAGCTATACTCAATCAGGGTTTGATAGAGGGCATAATTGTCCATCTGCAGATCGCTTGAGCTCTGTCGAGGCAAATTCCGCTACCTTTTTAATGGTAAATATGATTCCACAAGCTCCACGCAATAATCAAGGCGTGTGGGGTAATTTCGAGTCGTATCTAAGAACAAGAGTAAATCAGGGCAATGAGGTGTACATCATTATGGGATCTTATGGAACCGGTGGCACGGGAAGTAATGGCACCGCGCACACCATAGATCAGGGACGCATAGCAGTACCATCGAACGTGTACAAGATCGCTGTTATTCTACCAGAAGGCGGCAACGATCTTGCGAGGATTGAAAGAGGTGATGTGGAAGTAATCGCCATCAATACGCCAAATGTCAATGTGCTGGATTCAAACTGGCGTAATTATAGAGTTACAGTTAGATCCATAGAAAATGCAACTGGCCATAACTTCTTTTCCAGGCTTTCACCGCGATCTCAAACTGAGCTAAAAAACAGGTTAAATAACGCAGCATAATACTACTGTAAGCCTTAATAGAGTTACTTTACAAGTAACTCTATTAAGGCTTACAAATTATTTCCCAAAGTGTCAAGCTTTGAAATACCGAATGGATCTAAGTGGATAAAAAAACGCTTTATCCCCCCTTTTGATCAATATTTTACTACAGAAAATCGGCATTTCTTCTACTATACACAGAAATGTATAGAGTTCTATACTCCTAAAACAGCGAACTAAAGATCACCAATGAAAGTCGTTCCTAGAAAGGCGCCTTTAAAATCCAAACCTTTGCAGTCAAATCACCTTGATCAATATTTAAATCATCTGCAATTGCAAGCAGCTGCTTTCTCTTTTACAGGGATACGTACTTGTAATTTTTTAATATCAATACATGTATTTTATCCATATATTCGCAGGAAAACTAACTAAAGAATGGTAAAGCGAGATTACAGTTTCGATATACTGAGGGGTATAGCAATTATTTTTGTAATTTATATTCACGCCTATAGCTTCTCAGGAGCGAGTACCGAAATCACTTTCCAAACCGTTTCGAATGTTCTTTCGCGACAGACTGTAAATTTCGCTGTTCCCCTATTTTTGGTACTTTCAGGCTATTTCATGGCTAACAAAAGCATTGGCAACACTAATGAGTATTTTAGTTTCTTGTGGAAGAGACTGCCAAGAGTCCTTTTGCCTTTCCTCATATGGAGCGTAATTTACAGCGCTCATTCGTTGTACACCGGTCAACCCATTGGCGCAATAGTTAAATCATTCACTAGATTTCAAGCGGCTGTTCCGTTTTACTTCATTTTGCTTATTTGTCAATACTATGTGCTTCAGCCATTGTTGAGGATATTGGGAAGTAATTTTAGAGGGCTCGTCCTGTCAGTTCTTATCAGCTTCCTCTCCTGCTTGTTTATACAATATCTAAGATATGTACACAAGATTTATTTGCCGCTCTACATGTATGGTGGAGCCTTTACTACGTGGCTTTGTTTTCCAGTATTAGGCGTTTATTTATCTAGTCACAAGATCTCTCAACTAAAAAAGTACCTCCCAGTAATAAGTATTTTCACTTTGGGATTATCAGTAATTGCGTCTATGTACATAATTGCCAAATATGGCGATGTTGTCAGTGCTGTTAGTGCTGTTAAAATATCTTCTTTTTTATACTCAATTAGTATAATCCTATGGTTATTTTCGATTAGACATACTTTCGGTTTTAATAATTTTTTAGTGAAACTCGGAGAAATGTCATTCGGGATATACTTCTCACACATGCTAATCCTATTTCTATTAAGGTTTTCGTTTCATCGTATTACCGGTGAACACATTCCTCAGGATGCGATATCTTCTATATTATTGACCGTTATAACCGTTATATTTGGTTACGGATTAGGAATTTTCCTTAACAAGATTAACAAGAAAGCAAGCGGATTGTATTTAGGTTATTAATTACATTTTAGGTCGAAGGCTTTACCAAACGGCACACCATTATCCAGCCATCAATTAGGTTACGCCTAAAATTTCTATCCTGAAGGAATATGCCTGCCATTGAGTTAAAAACCAACCCACTATATGCTTCAATATCCCTATATTTGGGAAAAAATTGTTAACAGCAAAATAGCGTATGGAAAAATTAAGAGTGCTAGTATATATACTAGCTTGCATGATGGTGGTTTTAAACGTCCAGTCATGCGCCAAAGACGGTAGCCCTGGCGAAGATGGCATCGACGGAACAAGTGGAGTTGATGGTGCCGATGGAACAAAAATTTATAGCGGTAGTGCAGATCCGACAAATGCAACAGGTGCTATTGGTGACTTTTATATTAATATGAATAGTGGATTGCTATTTGGACCGAAAGCAGAAAGTGGATGGGGCATAGGTTTTAAACTTAAGGCTACGGATGGGAAAGATGGTACAAACGGGAAAGATGGCATCAATGGAAAAGATGGAGCGACGGTGTTGAATGGATTTGGAGTTCCACAGGATAATTTAGGCAAGAACGGAGACTTCTACATAAACACAGAAACACTAGTCCTATTTGGTCCAAAATCTGCTGATGGATGGGGCAATGGTATTAGCTTAAGAAACGATGAGTACTATGGCGTAAAATCGTATAAGGTTCAGGTAAAGTTTAATAAGTATCCTATTGGTCAAACTTATCGAGAGACCCATCCTGATGTACATCTGGAGTCAGAATCTTACAACATGCCTTATCTCAATAGTTCTACGATACTTGGTGTTTATGTAAGCTACGGTGGAGTTTTTGGATTGCTTAGAGATTTGCCTTCTCAAATTTACGATCCACATAAGATCGATTCGGAAAACTGTGCACCGTGCTGGATAGAACTAAATAATTACGATCAATTGACGTATGGAAAATATATTAGATTATCCACTAGAGCCGGAATTGGAAACGTCGGGTTTCAGTACGGACCAAGCGGTCTAGGCATCGGAGCTGGAAATACGAATGACGCGATTTACTTCAGATTACAGGGGTATACATATCAGCCTATATTCCCCGATGATGCCCCAGAGATATCAGGACCAATGGAACCAGATTTCAACTTTTTAGAACGTGATATTACTGTAGGAATAATGGTGAAATACATGCTCGAAAAAGAATACGAGATATTGGCAAAACAGCATCCTGACGTGGAGAGATTTTTGAGAATGCCGGCCGGTGATAAAGTGTTGAACATTTCAAAGTAATTGCATTCTTCAAAGGTGAATTTTTTAAAATGCAACACCTCCAGAAAAAGTTTGTTTTTTGGAGGTGTTGCATTTAGAACGGTTTAATTCAATAAAAGCTTTATTCTGAGTCCTCGTAACTGGAAATTCCATTCATCCTAAAGCAAATCCGAAAAATATACCATTTATGATCTTGATGATTGTAACCCGCTAGATTCAGAATCCCCTACTTTTCTGCCAGGCAACGATTAATCTATTCATCATACCGTAGCGCTGGGTACCTTCCGGCTGATTGTTGTGCTGTAGGTATTGGTTATAAATTATTCCAGAAATATAATCTACCGGACCCGTATAGCGGGACCAAAACTCCCGTTCTACTCTCAAATCTTCTACGATGCGAGGATCCAATCTATTGAAGTATTTTTGAAATACTTCGGGATGCGTATATCGTATAGCACCGAGTAAAGATTGGATGGCTGCATAATGCGCACTGTAAGCATACCAGGGATTAGGATGTGATGCCAGCACCTGATACGCAATGAAATTGCACTCATCTTCAAATCCAATTCCCATTTGGTGCGACAGCTCGTGCGCGACGGTAAACGGGAAACTTGACCAAGGAATCAGCGCATTGACCTGCACTTCGTGCGTGAACGGATTAAAGTAACCATTTACCGTAAAATAAGAAACCAAAGTACTGGATATAGGTCGTTTCGCACGGATATGCTTTTTGCTCAGCATGGCATCGAACGTGCTATCGGTAGCCATGATACGCTCTAACTGCTCTACATTTCGCGACGTACGCATTGCTGACAAATCGATCTGTTGTCGCAAGTTATTAGCCCTGCCAATGATGCTATCCAATACCAATTTATAATCCTCCATTCGGATATTCTCGACATTCAAATTATACTTCTTAGCTAAAGGTTCCCGATAGTAATGCAGTCCCCAGCTGAGATAAAAAAGGTGATGCAGCAAAAATAAGGCAGTAACAAGTTTAAGACCTATAAGTATAGCGCGATTCCAATGCCGCCTCAACAAGCAGGTAATGCCTTTACCTAATAAAAAGATTAAACTTACAGAAGCAAAAACATAAAATAGATCTCCCAGACTAAAAGGAAGCCAACTAAACAAGATAGTAGGTAGATAGGTATAAACCGGATAAAAGTGACGAGCATAATACCATTCCACACGCGCGGGATCTTGCACAAAGATAAAACCGACTATGCTCAACGCAAAGCAAATCCCGAGGATCCAATAGTAGGGTCTGTGTTTTAATCTTGCTAGCCGCATAAGCTATTGCTCATTGTCGAAATACAGTTTATAGTAATTCATACTCCGGTCATCGTCGTACCCTCTTTCGATGTAGTCGCGTTTACCGTGAATGTAAATATGGAAATTTTTATCCAATTTCAATACAGATTTATAGTCGGAAGCCATTTTTTTAACTGCTCCGGCAGCGATATCAAAATTAGCCTGGAAAGGCATGTCCAATTCCTCACCTACCTGTTGCCGATAGTCCTTGAATAAGGAGATCGCCTCCGAGTTGCCCAGCACCTCTCCCGAAAACTCCTCTTCCTCGAACGTATCGTGTGCTTTAAAATAATTCATCGATCTGTTGAGCAAATCAATCTTTTCAGCCTTATCCATTTCAAACACCTCATCAATCTTCTCGTTTACGAAGTTTTTGTACACCTTAAGAAAGTTACCCGTCTGTTGGAAATTGTCATCACGCACGCGCAATTGCAGAAAATCATCTTTCCAATAGACCGCGTCCGATCCATTGGTTTGATCTGTGACCAATACCTTATAGCCTTCTTCTGCGTCTGCTTTCACAATCACCACGCCCTTATCCAACTTATTGATATTGATGGCTTCCTGCTCATAATCCAATCCAAATCCACCCTGTTCAGGATATACCTTCAGGTAAGCTTCTTTATTTTCCGACTTAAAAATACCGACGGCTTGACCTTCCTCCCCTTCCATCTGCACATTTTCTAACGCCACCACGTATAATTCTCCTGATTTGATATTCGGATGTGCCGACACCTCATACAGGTGCTTCGTCACCTGTTCGGAGAATTCATGAAAGGGCATTTTTCCTTCGAAAAAGGCGTGTGCAAAGTGATACACTTCATTAAGCTGCAGATCCTCATTGGAATGAAAGAACCGATACACCTCCTTCGCCTTGGCGAAAGGCTTCATAAAATATTGCATCAGCAAATCCGGCAACACCTCGTCCTGACTAAGATCGATGGGTTTCTCTGATAACACAAAATATTCGTCCCGAGCTTTATTGCCCACACGGTGTATAGATAATTGTTCGAACGTAGCGTCCTGATGGAAAAACATATTTGTTGAAATTTAAAAATTATTATAATGCATACAGCTGGATTGCAGTACGATATGTACTGACATGCGCATCTACGATATGGCGCAAAACGGTTGAATATCCACCACCCATACTCACCTGCACAGGAGCCTGATAGGCGCGGCACAATTGAAACACGATCTCATCTCGCCTTCGACAACCATCTAGGCTGAGTCCCAGCTTCCCGAGTTTATCGGTGGCTAGCACATCTACACCTGCTTGATAAAAGACAAAATCAGGCTTTACCTGCTCGAAAACCGGAACCAGATGCTTTTCTAACTCAGTTAAGTAGTCGCCATCCCCGATCCCGTCTTCCAATCCGAGGTCTTTATGCGATTGCTCCTTAACAAAAGGATAATTCTTCTCTCCGTGCATCGAGAAAGTAAAAATATCGGGATGATCTCGAAAAATATGTGCTGTACCATTTCCTTGGTGCACATCCAGATCTACCATCAAGATCCGCTTAGCCTTTTGATTACTAAGAAGATAAGCTGCAGCCACTGCCTGGTCATTGAGCAGGCAAAATCCTTCTCCATAATCACGCCCCGCGTGATGTGTACCACCAGCCCCGTTGAATGCCACGCCGTACTGTTGTGCGTAATGACAGGCTTTTATAGTACCATCTACTAATAGTCGTTCGCGGATAATTAAGGATTCGGATAAGGCTAAGCCAATGCGACGCACCATCTTAGGGTCCAACGTGAGATCGAGAAGCTGATCCACATAATGAGGATCATGTGCCAAACAAAGCGTTTCCCGATCAGCCATCACCGGCTCAAAAAAATTCTCGTGCCCTGCCAAACCCTCATGCATCAATTGCTCTGGAATCAGCTCGTACTTTGCCATTGGAAACCGATGATTGTCTGGTACAGGATGCACATAGGCTGGGTGAAAAGCAATTTTGAGCACAGCGAATAAATTATTTTTTGAGCAGGGCTTTGCAGATTTTGCTCACCAATCCCGGTCCTTCGTATATAAAACCAGTATACAACTGAATTAAGGCTGCGCCTGCCTCCAATTTTTCTTGTGCATCAGCTGCCGAATGAATACCACCCACACCAATCACCGGAAAAGAATTGCCAGATTTTTGAACCAAATAGCGAATTACCTCTGTGGAACGTTTCGTGAGCGGTTTCCCACTAACGCCGCCAACTTCCTGTACTAGGCGGGCATCGCTCTTCAAACCATCGCGAGAAATAGTCGTATTCGTAGCAATAACACCAGCAATATTAGTTTCCTGCACGATTTCGACGATATCATCTAGCTGACTGTCGGTCAGATCGGGTGCAATTTTTAACAGAATTGGCTTGCTCCTATCCTTCTGCAAATTAGCAGCTTGCAGAGTGTTTAAAATATGCATCAACGGCTCTTTCTCCTGCAACTCACGTAAACCAGGCGTGTTCGGGGAACTAACATTGACTACAAAATAATCGACATAAAGATGAAGCGCGTGAAAGCAATATAGATAATCGTCTACCGCTTGCTCATTAGGCGTCAGCTTGTTTTTACCGATATTCCCTCCTATTATTAAATCACCTTTGTTTTTGAGATATTTGAGTCGACCCGCAGCTACATCGGCGCCTTGGTTGTTAAAACCCATCCGATTAATGATTGCCCCATCTGGAATAAGGCGAAACATGCGGGGTTTATCATTGCCAGGTTGAGGTCTCGGGGTCACCGTTCCAATTTCGATAAATCCGAATCCAAAAGAAGCCATTTCGGCTATGTAAGACCCATTTTTGTCGAATCCTGCGGCAAGGCCAACTGGGTTTTTGAATTTCAAACCAAACACTTCACGTTCCAAACGAGGATCTTCCACTGCATAAGAAGCCTTTAATAGCGCTTTTGAACCCCAGATTTTAGACACTTTAGTAAGCCCATTGGTGACCATATGATGGGCAGATTCCGGGTCCATTTTAAAAAAGAATGGTTTGACAAGTTTGTACATAGTACCGCAAATTTAGCCAAAGAAGCAGAAATATTCACTACTTTTGCGGAAATGATCTCAATTAATAATTTAACTTTTGAAATAGGCGCAAGGGCTTTATATGACGATGCAAACTGGCATATAAAGCCAGGCGACAAAGTCGGACTGATCGGTGCCAACGGAACAGGAAAATCTACGCTATTAAAGATTATCGTAGGCGAGTACGCTCCCACCACAGGTACTATCTCCATGGCTAAAGACCTAAAGATAGGCTATCTCAATCAGGACTTGTTGTCCTACCATTCCGAAAAAAACATTGTACAAGTAGCGATGGAGGCCTTCGAGCGCCAAAATCAGCTCCAAGGCGAGATAGAAAATTTGTTAAAGAAGTTGGAGACCGATTACTCGGACGATATTCTGAACAAATTGAGCGACAAACAAATGGAATTCGAGGCGCTGGATGGCTATAACATCGAATTCCGGGCTAATGAGATTTTAGCTGGCTTGGGATTCTCCGAAGAAGAACAAAAACGCCCTTTGGCTACGTTTTCGGGTGGATGGCGTATGCGTGTCATGCTAGCTCGTATCCTGCTCCAAACCCCCGATATTCTGTTGCTAGATGAGCCTACCAATCACATGGACTTACCTTCTATCAAGTGGCTGGAAAATTATTTGGGTGCTTTTGAAGGTGCTATTATCATTGTTTCTCACGACCGCTATTTTCTAGATAGAATTATCAACAAAACCGTAGAATCTCGCAAAGGCAAATTGACCTTATACGCGGGCAACTATTCTTTTTATTTGGAAGAGAAATCGCTGCGCGAGGAATTGCAGGGCAACCAATTTAAGAATCAACAGGCCAAAATAAAACAAGAGGAAAAGCTAATCGAACGTTTCCGTTCTAAAGCATCTAAAGCGAAGATGGTACAATCCCGTATCAAAGCATTAGATCGGATGGAAAAAATTTCCGACGTAGACGACGATAATCCAGAGGTAAACTTCAGCTTCAAATTTTCCAAGCCCTCTGGTAGACACGTAGTCACTTTAGAAAACATCTCAAAAAGCTATCCGAATATTGAGATTCTGCGCCATGCAGATGGACTGATTGAAAAAGGGGATAAAATTGCGTTGATCGGTGCCAATGGTAAAGGAAAGTCTACGCTGCTACGCATTGTGGCCGACGATGATTCGGAATTTACGGGTACTAGCGTAAAGGGACATAATGTATCGCAAACATTCTTCGCGCAGCATCAGCTGGAGGCATTGCATCTGGAAAACTCGATCTTGCAGGAATTGCAGAACTTTGCACCCAAACATTCCGAAACAGAGATTCGATCCATCTTAGGCTGTTTTCTCTTTACAGGAGACGATGTGTTTAAAAAGATCAAAGTACTATCTGGAGGCGAAAAATCTCGTGTGGCCCTAGCGAAGGCTTTGACTGCTGATGCCAACTTCTTGGTGCTGGATGAACCAACCAATCACTTAGATATGGCTTCTGTGAACATCCTGATTCAGGCTTTACAACAATATGAAGGCACCTTGATTGTCGTTTCCCATGATCGGTACTTCTTAGATCACGTGGCCAACAAAATCTGGTATATCGAAGATAAGGACATTAAAGGATACCCGGGAACCTATCAGGAATACGAGGTTTGGAATAGCAAGCGTGCCGTAAAACCTAACCAGGCAGAGAAGAAAGAAGAGAAACCAAAGGTAGAAAAGAAACCGAAAGCGGTGCTTACAGACGACTCCAAAGTGCAATTGCTGAAGAAAAACAAGGAACTAGGGCAATTGGAAGCTCAGATAGCGACCGCTGAAAGAGAGGTAACTCGATTGGAAGCAGATCTGGCTACTGAGGAAGTTTTCTCTGACGCCGAGAAACTAAAAACAGCTACTAGAGAATATAATTCCTCGAAAGCAGCTTGGGAAAAATTACAGGCAGACTGGGAACAACTGGCCGAGGAAATCATGGAATTGGAGGGTTAAAAGCTTCTTTTCTCCCTGATACTCCATTCACAACCAAGGTAGAAGAATTAATTTCATACATCCATGTACTAAAGACCGCTCAACAGCGGTCTTTAGTAGTATTAAGTACTACAGAAAAATAAACTTTCCACTGTGTCAAATAACCAAACGTTTTTGGTAAAACGTTGTTGTAACCTATAATATGGAAAAAACCGAGAAAATGTCGATCATGCGCAAAACGGCGCTGATATCTTTTGTAGTCTTACTGTTCGTCTTATTTGCTTCACTGTTTGTGAAAACGTTTAGCATACTGTTGCTGCTTTTTGGAGGTCTCTTGCTCTCTATCTTTTTTCAAGCAATATCAAATCGTATTCACGGCTGGACGGGATGGCACAAGGGCGTAACACTTACCTTGGCATTCTTTCTGGTTTTTGGATTCATCTCTGGAGTAACCTATCTTATTGGGAATACCATGGCACAGCAATATGAACAATTCAAAGATGGTATTCCAAAGACGGTAAAAAGTGTTGAATCTTATCTAGAAGATACGAGCTGGGGCGACAGAGTCAAAGAACTAACTCCTTCCATGGAAGAAAATGGAGATCAAGTCATGCAACATGCTGGCAGTTTTTTTAAATCCACCTTTGGATTTTTCGGAGATCTTTATGCCGTTATCTTTCTGGGGCTATTCATGATGATATCGCCCAAAGAATATAAAAATGGCATCGTGACCTTAGTACCTAAGCGCTATAAGCCGAAAGCAGACCATATTTTAAGTAAAATGGGGAACGATCTGAAAGTATGGCTGAAGGCTCAGATGCTGGAAATGGCATTCGTGTTTACATTAACGGCCATCGGCGCACTAATTCTCGGAGCAGAACTCTGGTTGATCCTAGCGATCATTGGAGGTACATTGACCTTTATTCCAAACATAGGTCCGACGTTAGCGCTTATACCTGCTACGCTCATCGGCTTGATGGATGGGCCTGAAATGGCATTATGGCTTGTTGGGTTATTCCTACTTATCCAATTATTGGAATCCGGTATATTCGGACCCTTTGTCAGAAAGAAAATGCTCTCGCTGCCACCGGCGTTGGTACTATTCTTTCAATTGTTGATGGGTAGCATTTCGGGAGCTTGGGGTATCCTATTTGCCACGCCAATCCTCGTGGTCATTATGGTTTTAATTCAGGAGATCTATTTAAAAGGTATGTTGGAGCAAGCACCCGAAACGGATGAGTAAATATCTCATCGTGGCGAAATCGAGATATAAGGCTATGGCGATGTTTGAACTTTACTCACATGTCAATCTTTAATAAGATCATCGTAAACGGTATTAGATCGCTTTGTCGTACCTCCGCGCGATGACGACATTTAGAAAGAAATGACACGAATTCGGAAAACCGAGTCCTTGCAAAGCCGAGGAACGAGGCTGTGGCAATCTTTGAACGACATATAGGTCATTTGCCCATTCTGATCACCTTCATACAATAAAACAAAAAACGGCGCCGGAATGAATCCGGCGCCGCTTCTGTATAAGTAAACCAATTATACCACTATATTGATAATCTTGCCCTTTACAAAGATTATCTTACGAATTGCTTTACCATCAATATAACGTCGAACGTCTTCATTAGCTAATACTAATTCTTCTACCGCTTTCGCCTCCAGATCCAAAGACAATGGCATGTTCAAGCGGGTTTTCCCATTGATGGAAACCGGATAAGCAAACTCCGACTCAATTAAGTAATCTGGGTTAAACTCTGGATAAGTAGCATAAGACAGCGTTCCTTTTTGCTGGCCCATCAAACACCACAGTTCTTCCGCAATATGCGGTGCATAAGGCTGCAATACAATAACCAAATCCTGAAGGATCTTGATCTTGTTACATTTAAGCTCCGTTAATTCATTCACACAGATCATAAATGCGGACACCGACGTGTTAAAGGAAAAACGTTCGATATCATCTTCTACCTTTTTGATAATCTTATGCAGCGCCTTGTACTCTGCTTTAGTTGGCTCCTCGTTGGAGATATGGAAATTCCCTTCCGCATCATGAAACAAGCGCCACAATTTCTTAAGAAACTTGTAAACGCCCTCTATTCCATTCGTATTCCATGGTTTTGATTGCTCTAAAGGCCCTAAGAACATCTCGTACAAACGCAGGGTGTCGGCACCATATTGTTCTACTATGTCATCAGGATTCACAACATTCTCATAGCGCTTAGACATTTTCTCCGCTACATGCAAAACTTGAAATCTTTTATTCGAATAGATAAAAAACGCATCTTTAAAATCTGCGTATCTAATCTTTGCCGCCTCTACATCGAGAAAACTATTATTAACCAAATTAACGTTTACATGTACTTCTGAATGAACAAAATCAAATTTATCATCAAAAGTTGACGGGATATATAGCGTAAAATCGTGTTTTTGCCTTTCCCAATCAGACTGTTTAAGTTTAGCTGATAAATAATCATGAAGTTCTTTTGAATCCTTTGGATCAAAGTTTAATCCATATTCATCATTTGTGATAAATATTGGAAAAAATGATTTTCCGTCGATATCATTATACTTTATACGGTGAATAACTGCCGAAGTTCCCTGGATCATCCCTTGGTTAATCAGTTTTTTGAACGGCTCTTCCTCACCCTGGCAACCCCAATCTTTCAGGAATTTATTCCAGAACCTAGAGTAGAGCAAGTGACCGGTAGCATGCTCAGAACCACCAATATATAAATCAACCGATTTCCAATAATCGATAGCATCTCTGGATGCAAAGGTATTCGGATTATGTGGGTCCATGTAGCGGAACCAGTACCAAGAAGAACCCGCCCAACCTGGCATGGTACTCAATTCGTACACGCAACAATCCTGATATTTCCAGTCCACCGCGCGACCCAATGGTGGTTCACCTGTCTCCGTTGGTAAGTACTTATCTACTTCCGGTAACAATAGCGGTAACTCTTCTTTATCAATCAAGTAAGGCAAACCTTCTTTAAAATAGATTGGCACCGGCTCACCCCAGTAACGCTGCCGACCAAAGATTGCATCGCGCATGCGGTAATTGATTTTGGCCTTGCCTAATTCCAAGGATTCCAACATATCAATCACAACAGGGACCGCCTGTGTATAATTCAAACCATCGATCAGATCGGAATTGATATACAAGCCATCTTTATTTGGATCGGCTGCTTCGCTGATATCTTGGGAATCCGAAATGGGCACAATCGTCAGATCGAAGTGCTTGGCAAAAAGATAGTCGCGCTGATCACCGGAAGGTACCGCCATCACCGCTCCTGTTCCATATCCTGCCAATACGTAATCAGCAATCCAGATTTGTACATCCTCGCCCGTCAGCGGATGTTTGGCATACGAACCGGTAAAGGCGCCAGAAACGGCTTTCACGTCGGCCATACGATCCAGCTCGGATTTTTTAGCCGTTTTATCTATATATTCTTGAACTATAGGTCTTTGTTCATCTGTAGTTAAAGTAGTTACTAACTCGTGCTCTGGCGCCAAAACGACGAAAGTGACGCCGTATACCGTATCCACGCGTGTGGTAAATACTTCGATATGTGTATCCAATTGTGGCAACGGAAAACGCACCGTAGCACCCACTGATTTCCCAATCCAATTGCGCTGCATCTCTACCAATGGTTCTGGCCAATCTACGGTATCCAATCCGGTAAGCAATCGTTCTGCGTACGCCGTGATACGCATAGACCATTGCATCATTTTTTTCTGCTCGACTGGATAACCTCCACGTTCGGAAACGCCATTGATCACCTCATCGTTAGCTAATACGGTACCCAATGCCGCACACCAGTTTACGGTGCTCTCGCGAAGATATGCCAAGCGATATTTCAACAATTCTTCCAATTGGGCTTCCGGCGTGTATGCGGCCCATTCCTCTGCGGTGAATGTAGCCACGTCTTCATCACAAGAAGCATTAACACCAATACTTCCAGTGGTTTGAAATTTCTCTATTAAAGTATCTATTGACTCTGCTTTATCCGCATCCTTATTATACCAAGCATGGAAAAGTTGCATAAAAATCCATTGCGTCCATTTATAATACGCCGGATCAGAAGTACGCACTTCTCTAGACCAATCAAAGGAAAAACCAATATTGTCCAATTGTTCCCGATAGCGATCGATATTCACTTCAGTCGTAATAGCAGGATGCTGGCCAGTTTGGATAGCATATTGTTCTGCAGGCAAGCCAAAAGAATCATACCCCATAGGATGCAATACATTGAAGCCCTTCAACCTTTTGAAACGTGCAAAGATATCGGAGGCAATATATCCAAGTGGATGGCCCACATGTAGTCCTGCTCCAGATGGGTAAGGAAACATGTCTAGCACATAATACTTTGGCTTATCGGTCGATTCGCTGGTGCGAAAAGTACCGTTTTCTGCCCAGAAAGTTTGCCATCCCTTTTCAATGACCTTATGATTGTAATCCATATCCTAAAATGATCTAATAACAAGTGCGAAAATAGCGATTTTCAAAGATTATAGCGACAACAAAGCCAAAATGGCCATTGAAAAGTGTTAGTTTATGTTAACGCCTATTTCTATAGTCGGCAATAATGTTTACTTTCGCAGGGTATATATAAGATCGCAAGAACATATGTCAATAATTGAAGAAGGCTCCTCCAGAAAAAAGACTAAATCGGTATATGTATCCACCGTTATCAGTATCGCACTGGTGCTTTTGATGACGGGGCTGCTGGGGCTTATCTTGGTTCACGCCAAAAATTTATCTCGCTACGTAAAGGAAAACATTGTACTTAATGTCATTGTGAATGACAATGTTAATGAAGGCGATGTGTTGGCTTTGCAAAAAGATTTGGATGGCAATAAACATGTATTACGCACAGAATACATTAGTAAAGAACTCGCTGCAAAAAACCTGAAAGAAGATTTAGGCGAAGACTTTGTAGAATACCTGGGTCACAACCCATTGCTACCTTCTATTGATGTGTACATGAATGAAGAGTACGCCAATAATGACAGCATACAAGCTTTCATTACGCAAGTTTCTCGCAATAGCCGCATCAATGAAATCGTGTATCAGGAAAACCTGATCGATATGGTAAACCAAAACATCCGTGTGATCGGCATTGTGGTATTGGCTTTTGCGGTGATCTTATTAATTATTGCGGTAGCGCTGATCAATAATACCATTCGCTTGGCGATTTATTCCCAACGTTTTCTAATCAAGAGTATGCAGCTTATCGGCGCCACAAAAGGGTTTATTCGTAGACCATATATCCTTTATGGCATCGTACATGGTCTAATTGGCTCGTTGATTGCGATTTTGTTATTGCTTCTTACATTGCATTTTGCACAGCAGCAAATACCCGAATTAGTCTTCTTACGCGATTGGTTAGAATTCATCTTCATCTTCGTGGCTGTAGTTATCTTAGGTATTTTAATTTCCGGTGCGAGCACCTATTTTGCCGTTACGAAGTACCTGAAAGCGAAATCTGCTAGTTTATATCGTTAATATACGCAATACATCAAAAATATATCTGAAATATGGCGCAAGTTAAAAAGCAACCGACCACTAAGGTTGGCAGTACCAGCAAAGCCTCTTTTGTTTTCAAAAAAGAGAACTATCAACTATTTGTGGCAAGTATTCTAGTCGTAGCCATTGGATTTATCCTCATGACAGGCACGGAAGATATCTATAGCTTCACAAAAATTACGATAGCTCCATTCGTAGTTGTACTAGGCTTTGCACTAGGTTTTGTAGCTATTTTATATAAACCAAAATCCGCTAAATCCAAAGAAGGATAATGACCTATTTTGAAGTAATTATCTTGGCCATCATAGAAGGCCTTACCGAGTTTTTACCCGTTTCGTCTACTGGCCACATGATTATCGCTACCGCGTTCATGGGCGTCGAACCAACTCCTTTCGTCAAGCTTTTTACCATTGTCATCCAGCTAGGTACCATCCTTTCTGTTCTGGTATTGTACTGGAAACGTTTTTTCAAGTCATTCGACTTTTATTTCAAATTAGTAGTGGCTGGTATTCCGGCTTCCATTCTGGGATTGTTATTCAGCGACGTGATTGATGATTTGCTAGAAAGCCCGTTTATGGTTGCTGTTATGCTAGTCGTAGGTGGTGTAATACTACTTTTTGTAGATAAGTGGTTTAATAAACCAACGACTGACGATTCGGATGAAATTTCATACAAACAAGCCTTTATCATTGGTTGGTATCAATGTCTTGCATTGATACCTGGCACCTCTAGATCCGCCAGTACCATTGTTGGTGGTATGACACAGAAACTCACTCGTAAAGCAGCCGCAGAGTTCTCTTTCTTTTTAGCGATCCCGATGATGTTGGGCGCTTCTGTTGTAAAACTGTACAAATTCCTAAAAGATGGGCATGCGTTTACATCGGATGAGATAAACTTATTAATTGTGGGCAATGTAGTGGGTTTCCTTGTCGCTATCATCGCTATTAAAACCTTTATCGGAATACTAACCAAATATGGCTTTAAGGCCTTCGGTTGGTATCGGATTGCGGTGGGTACCATCATCATTCTTTTAATTGCTGGTGGTTATAGCCTTGAAATTCTGTAAAACATGATGTCTGAGTTGAGTACAGAAGAAAAAACACCTTTTCAGTTTGCAGAAGGACAGCTTTTGCTGGTAGACAAACCGTACGAATGGACCAGTTTCGACGTCGTAGGTAAGTTACGCAATACCATAAAACCCTTAAAAGTTAAGGTCGGGCATGCGGGTACCCTGGATCCTTTAGCCACGGGGTTATTGATTATTTGCACGGGCAAGATGACCAAGCAGATTGATAACTTCCAAGCAGAGGATAAAGAATATACGGGCACGATTACGCTGGGTGCTACCACACCCACTTTTGATTTAGAAAGTGCTGTTGATCAAACATTTGACATCAGTCACATTTCAGAAGAGGATATTTACCGCACTGCTGCTTCATTTGTGGGAGAGCAGGATCAATATCCTCCTGCCCATTCTGCTATCAAAATTGATGGGGAACGGGTTTACGAAAAAGCAAGGCGTGGCGAAACCTTCGTGCTAAAACCACGGCAAATCACCGTACATAGCTTTGAAGTAGAGAAGATTGCGCTACCATTGATTTACTTCAAAATTAAATGTACGAAAGGTACCTATATACGATCTATTGCGAATGACTTTGGTCAGAGATTGGAAAATGGAAGTCACTTATCCGCATTACGCCGCACGAAAAGTGGGGATTTCCATGTGAATGATGCCTGGAACCTTCAGGATCTGATCCAAACTATCAAATCGCATCAACAATAACTAAAGCACGTCTGTAGACGAAGAGTGCTAATTAAAAGAACTCAACAGTGAAAATCTATAGAAGTCTAGACGAATTCGAACGGTTGCCCAACGCCGTCGTTACCATTGGTACATTTGACGGTGTACACGTAGGGCACCAACGCATCTTAAGTAAACTAGTAGAAACCGCCAAAAGTACGGGTGGAGAAACCGTTTTACTAACCTTCTTTCCGCATCCTCGTCTCATTATCAACCCAGATGACGACAGCCTAAGGCTGATTAATGATATTGAGGAAAAGACACATCGTTTGGCCTTAGCCGGCATTGATCATTTGATCATTACACCATTCACTAGAGACTTTTCTATACAAACTCCAGAAGAATACATTTCTAATGTATTGGTGGATAAAATCGGCACCAAATCCATCATCATTGGATACGACCATCACTTTGGTAAAGACCGGGCAGGAAATATTCAGGAGCTCACGAAGTACTGTAATATATTTGACTTTCGGGTGAGTGAGATTCCTAAGCAGGATATCGACGATGTGGCCGTGTCTTCTACGCGCATTCGCGAATCATTGATAAAAGGAGATACTGAGACCGCTAATAAATACCTTGACTATCCGTTTGAACTAACAGGCACAGTGGTAAAAGGCGATCAGATCGGACGCACCATCGGCTTTCCTACCGCAAATCTCAATGTGCACGAAAGTCATAAATTGATCCCTGCATATGGTATCTACGCCGTGGAAGTAGAAATCTATCCACGTGTACCATCTATAGAATCCGGCCCTTATATCTCGCCGCAGCCAGAACGCGTAGCCCAGGGAATGTGCTACATCGGCACACGGCCTACTATAGATGATATGAGTCGCAAGATTGAGGTGAATTTATTAGATTTTAAAGACGACCTGTACAAGAAGACCCTTCGGGTACGATTCGTACACTTCGTAAGACATGATCAGTGGTTTGAGAGCCTGGAAGAGTTGCAAGCTCAAATCCAGCTTGACGAAGAAAGTGTGCGTACTTATTTTGAACAGAGCTCGCGCTAATCTAATAGCGCCATCCCAGTTTTTGAAACACTTTAGACCATAACCAAATTGGACCTATGGTAAGCACGCGTATAAAAGGCACTGATTTTTTGCTTGACTCCTCCTTTGCATAATGCAGGTACAACAATCCGCATCCGATAAATGCAAGGACAGCAAACACCATCCATGCTGCCAAACCGTGGTCGCGCTCCACATACTCTAACTGCACGATAAAATAACTCATGCCACCGATGGTAAACAACATCGCATACGATAGTGTTGCCGCCAACTTTAGGTAAATATAGATCACGATTGCGATAAAAAAAGATCCCCAATTCAAAAAAGTATGCGCCTCCATGCGTTCCAAAAATGCGAGCTGTGGAAATGGGATCATCCAGATCAGGCCCATCACACTAAAAAAAGTCAGGAATACGCCTACTGCGTAGATCGCTTTAGCACGCTGTAATCCTTGATCCATTTGGTAGAAATAGGCATCTACCGGCCTTTCAAATTTGGGTGGAGTCGTTGTAGGGTTTGTTTTCTTCTTTGCCATTAACTCGTATACTATATTTTCTGAACTTCGCGCTAAGATACAAAATCATTAGCGATTCAGATGATCTCGTAATCCCACGCCGTCTTGGTAAAATAGTCGGCTGTAACGCACAATATTCCCATGATTTTATTAATTTAGCTTGGTAACGCCTAGGTGGGATGAAGTTATTTAAAAAGTTGGTCATGAAGCAGGATGGTAGAGAAGTACTTATAGGTCCGCAGGAGATCAGCGAATTTTGGGAGTGGTTTGTAAAGCATGAAGAGCGCTTTTTTAAAGCGGTAAAGGATGGAAATGTAGAAAAAGGTTTTTTCAAATCCTTAGCTCCTCGCCTATCCAAGTTACATTCGGGCATCTATTTTTTGACCGGTCTGTATGGAAACAAAGCGGAGTTGGTTTTCACGCCCGACGGAAATATCAAAAACATCGTCTTTGCAGAAGATATCGTTTCTATGGCCCCCGATCTGCCCAATTGGATTTTCACCGCCCTCAAACCGCCTACCTCCATTGAGCATGCTTCCATACAAGTCGGCGATTTTGTATTCACGAAAGACAATTTGCATTTCTACGCGAATGAAGATGCTATTTATCCTGACGAGATTGATTTATCGATCGTATATGATGGCTACGTAGAAAGTGCGGATGAAATTATTACGAACGGCATCTATATCTTTCTGGACAATTATCTTGGAGAATTGCAATCCATCACTTTAATTGATAGTGTTACTGTAATCGGACAGCCAGCAGCAGATCAAGATTTAATTCCCATCACAAGACTTCAGGACTTTTTGACCTGGCGGAAGAAAGAGTTTATCGAGGAATACGAAAGCAACTATAATGTGCCCAATGCCGACAGTTTCTCTGTTTATAAAGGAGAAATAAGCAGTGGACAACCATTGGTGGCCTATATGAATACGCACTTATTGGAGTGGGAAAACAAACCTTCCCGACCTTACATCATTCGCGTATCGTTAGAATATCAATCTACGCATGCTGATGGTATTCCGGATGATGATATCCTGATCGCTTTAACGAGCGTAGAAGAAATTTTGTCTGAGATATTAAAGGATGAAACACAGTATCTCTATGTTGGGCAACAAACGGGAGATGGCGTTCGGGAGATTTATTTTGTGAGTAAGGAATTCAGAGTCTGTTCCAAGCTTATTTACGAATCATTGTCTGCGTATTCGGGTGAATTAACGTACAGCTACGACATTTATAAAGACAAATACTGGCAAACATTTGAACGATATCGCAAACATCACAACTTATAGCCGCAAAATTTGCACGGGATGCTAAACCTTTTCTACCGAATAATAATCCTCAGCTGTATCTGTATTCCAGGATATTTGGCTGCACAAGAGCTACCTCGCATTGCGAAGCCTTATGTGGCGCATTATACCAAAGCAGATTATCAGGCCGAAAATCAAAACTGGGGACTTTCCGTAGATCCAAAAGGGGTGATTTATGCAGCCAACAATGCAGGGTTACTACGATATGATGGGCAAGAGTGGCATCTTCACCGCCCCAATAAAGGGGTGCCAATGCGCAGCGTAAAAGTCGCAACGGATGGGCGCATCTATACCGGCGGTAAAGGAGAATTCGGCTATTGGACAGACCAGGGATTCGGACGATTAGCGTATACGAGCCTCTCTACGAAAGCAGATAAAGCAAGTGGCTTACAAAACGATGATATCTGGCGCATAATAATTCACGGAAACAGGATCATATTTCAGGCATTCTCCAAAGCCTATGTTTTGGAAGATGATCAAATTACCACAATCAGTGCACCAGGAGAACCTTTTCTATTCTCTTTTAAGGTGGGCGATGAATTGTATTTTGAGCAACTCCCATCAGGTTTGCACCGCTATAGTAATGGAAAACTCATACCAATACAGGGTAAAGATGTACTTAAAGGAAAACGCATACTGAGTATGCTGCCCTTCCTAGACGATCAAACGTTGATCGCGACCGAAAGAGATGGTTTATATTTAATGGACCGACAAGAGCGTATTCGCCCGTGGCGCACCAATGCACAATCTCTTTTTGAACAGCATCAAATTAATAATGGACTACAGGTCGGAAAAGATCTATACGCTTTCGGAACTATTAAGAACGGACTGGTCATCATCAATACGCGTGGTGAAATTGTGCAACTCATCAATAAAAACACCGGATTACAGAATAATACCGTCTTAAGTTTAACGCTAGATCGACAGTCCAATCTATGGATCGGGCTAGACAATGGTATAGATCGTTTGGACTTACATCGTCCTTTCTATTATTATACGGACCAAACAGGAATGCTCGGCACCGTATATTCTTCGGCTGTCTTTCAGGGCGAGCTGTATCTTGGCACCAATCAAGGTCTTTTTAAAAGCACGTGGCTAGGTGCCTATTCAGACATACCATTACAATTTCAGTTTGTTCAAAACTCAAATGGGCAGGTGTGGTACTTACGTGAAGTCGACAATGTATTGTATTGTGGGCATAATGCAGGAATATTTGCCGTGGAGGGAAATCGTTTAAACAGACTATCTGATTATACCGGTAGTTTGGTTTTACATCCTATACCAGATACGGATTACATATTGGAAGGCAACTACACGGGTATTTCTTTATTTGATCGTTCCCAAAAGCCTTTTAAGCATATACTACAATACCAACCCATACGTCAGCCCATTAAATACATCGCCAGAGAAAATAATCTGGGATACTGGATCGGTAATGATGATAATATGCACTTCGTGCAATTCAACAAAGAATTTTCCGCTGTAGAAGTAGATCATCAAACTTCGAAAGGGATACCGGAGCAAGCAAAAATTCACGGTATCTATGAGATGGGCAATCGACATGTATTTGCGACGGATACTGGCTTATTCCGATTTGATAATGTGCTGAATGAATTTACACGCTATGATGAGCTCAATAAGCTGCTTGGGCCATTCGCGACGGCCAATCGCATTCAGTGTGATCAGGGAAACAGTTATTGGTTTTTCAAAGATTCGCATTTGGCCAGACTCACCTTCGAAAACAATGGTGGAGTACACATTGACTCCACGACTTGGCGTCCGCTATCCGGACAGATGATGAGTGGTTACGAAAACTTACTCCGCGTCAGCGAAAACATGGATCTTTTTGGGCTTAATGATGGTTTTGCGCTTTACATGCGCGACTTACGAAATGACGAGGTCCGGATTGGAGCACCTATACTAACCGGATTTTGGAATAGTACTGCCGAATTGATTCCTTTAAATGCGAATCAGCCCATTCCCTTTCGGCAAAACAGTATACGAATAGCCTACAGTGTGCCTTGGTATGATGCCATAGCACCAAAATACCAGTATCGTCTACTAGGGTTTACCGAGACATTCTCCGAGTGGGGTATAGATGCCTACAAAGACTTTACAAACCTTCCGCATGGTAAGTATGTATTTGAAGTACGCAGTGTGGATGCTATAGGCAACATTTCTGATGTAAATTCATTCACCTTTGAAATTGCACGGCCCTGGTATTGGAGCTGGCTTGCCATCTGTTGCTATTTAATTGCCCTTGTTCTGGCGGGCGTCATGATTCGCAATTGGTATCAGAAGAAGATATACCGGGCTAAAATGCAGCTTCGAGTAAAGCTACAACAGGAAAAAGAGCGGGCAGTGGAGCGTGAAAACGAAATTAGTGCGCAGCAAATGATGCAGCTTAAAAACCAGCAGCTGGAACTAGCGTTGACCAATAAAAAACGAGAATTAGCCAATATGGCCACGAATGTGCTTTACAAAAATGACCTACTCAAAACGCTACATGAGGAATTGGGTAATATCAAGGATACGGGTGGCAAAGCGCTTAGTTCCGAGCAACTCAAAAAAGTAAATAAACTCATCGACGAAGCTAAAAATGATGAACGCGAATGGCAATTATTTGAATCTAGTTTTAACGAATCGCATGACAACTTTTTCAAGAAGTTAAAGGCGAATTACCCAGAGTTGGTACCCAATGACCTAAAGTTATGTGCTTACCTACGATTAAATATGTCCAGTAAAGAAATAGCGTCACTCCTCAACATCAGTTTGAGAGGGGTGGAAATCCGTCGTTATCGGTTACGCAAGAAGTTACAGCTGGAAACACATAAGAACTTAACCGAATTTTTACTGGAAATATAGATAAACACTACATCATTACCTCTCACCTATCCCAAAATCCGCTGAAAACACTTCATCAGGATCAGTAAATATTATAATAAAACAAATCACAAAAATACTGACTATCAGTTATTTAGAAATTAAAATAGCATTTAAGTGCATTTCATAACACGACGTAGTAACGATGTGGTACCCAAAAATTGAATTGCCAAACCTTATATGCTGATATTTGTTCTGTCCCCGGCTACATATGATGATCGGACATTAAACACAACGGCCACATTATAAATTAAATCATTTACAAACTACATTTTTATCTATGAGGAAGTCACTTTTACTTGCCTTGTTGTTCGTATACAGCAGTGTGCTGTTGTATGGGCAAAACACCGCTATTCGCGGTACAGTAAAAGACAGCCAATCGCGCATGAGTATTCCTGGTGCTACTATACGTATCGCCGGTAAATCCACTGCTTCACAAACCGATGATGCCGGGAGGTTTACCATCGAAGCTGCTCCAGGCGATGCGTTGTCTTTTTCATTCTTAGGTTATGAAACCAAAACAGTTACTGTCGCAGCTGGTGACACCGTACTTAACGTCGTATTGGAAGACGGTAATCAATCTTTGGAAGAGATCGTCGTGGTTGGTTATGGTACACAACGACAACGTAATCTGACGACTGCAGTGGCGACCGTGCGCGCGGACGATATCGTCAAAACACCAACAGCAAATCCTATGCAATCGCTTCAAGGTCGTGTACCGGGCTTGCAGATCGTGAGCAACGGTGCCCCAGGCGCCTCGCCTACGGTGCGATTACGTGGTATCACATCCGCAGAGGGAGGCTCAGCACCATTGTATGTAGTAGATAATATGTTTTTCGACAATATCGACTTCCTAAATCCCAATGATATTGAAACCATCAACGTATTGAAAGACGCTTCTGCTTCTGCCATATATGGTGTACGCGCAGCGAATGGTGTCGTTATTATTGAAACGAAATCAGGAGCGTACAATAAAGACGCGGAAATTGTATATGATGGTTATTGGGGTATTCAGAACCCACAGAATGTCCTTCAAATGGCCAATACGGAGCAGTTTGTTCGCTACATCAACGAGACGGGTAGTACCGCAGATATCGCATTTATACAAAATGCCATCAACCGCTTCGGCGCCAACCCAAATAATCCTGCACTACCCAATGTCAATACCAATTGGTACAACGAGGTAATGTCTCCTGCGCCTATCCAAAATCATAACCTGTCTTTCAGTGGCGGTAGCGAGAAAACACGCTATTCCATCGGCGGAAGTTATTTCAATCAAGAAGGTTTATTAAACGATCAGCGAAATGATTTCACCCGTTTGAATTTTCGGACTAAAGTAGATAGTCGAGTAAAAGATTGGTTGACGGTAGGTGCTAACTTTAATGTAAGTACTGCACGCCAATATGTCGGTGAAAATACCGCTTGGTTCCGCTCCTATTTTGCCGTGCCTACCCTACCGGTATTCGATCCACAAAATACTGCTGCCAGTCCATTAGGATTGGCCAACGCGCAGTCGTTAGGATATAGAGGCGTACAAAATCCTTTTTTCCCCTTGAATTATGTAGATAACAGAAATCATATTGCCAAAGTATTAGGTAACTTCAATTTGGAAGCCAATATCATTGAAAACAAGTTAAAATTCCGTACGCAGTACAATTACAGCTTGGCATTCAATAATACGCGTCGCGTTGATCAGGAATACAATGATGGCGTCACACAAATCCCATCAGCCATCAGCCGTAATAATACGAGTAGCTATGATCAGGTATGGGATAACTTCCTGACCTACGACGATCAGTTTGGTAAGCATAATTTAAATGCCGTTTTGGGGCAGTCTTACCGTACCGAATATAGCGAATTGCTATTTGCGCGTGGTACAGCTATTAATCCAGCACCAACGCGTGCTGCAGAACAATTCTGGTATCTGACAAATGCGACCGATTTTGACGTAGATGGTATTGGCGATGCCAATGAAACTACATTAAATGCCAACCTGAAGTTTCTTTCTTTCTTCGGTCGGGTAGCTTATAACTATGATGGAAAGTACCTGTTGTATGGTACGCTGAGAAGCGATGGTAATAATAAATTCCAACAAAGATGGGGACATTTTGCAACCATTGGTGCAGGATGGGTTGTATCACAGGAAGAATTCTTTAATGTACCCGGTATAAACTTCCTAAAACTTCGAGGAGGTTGGGGGCAGCTAGGTAATGATGGTATCAACCCTGCAGTAGGTCGTCCGACTTATGGTGAAAATCTGGGAGCTATCGGTGATGGTCGTACAGTGGGTCGCTTTCTCAATCCTTTGTTCGACTTAATCACTAGCTGGGAAACGACTGTAGAAACCAACATTGGTGTGGATGCCCAATTTTTAGATAATCGACTATCACTAAACGCCGATTATTTTATCCGCGATACACGCAGTCTTGCGGTAAACATTATTCCACCGGTACTTCGTGGTTCGGAGCGTCGTAGTGTGGGTGAGTTTCGTAATCGGGGTTTTGAAATGAACCTAAACTGGCAGGACAATATCAACGAAGACTTCTCCTACAGCATCGGCGGTAATATTGCTACATTGAGCAACGAAGTAAGAAGACTAGGCGATGCTTCATTTTTAGATGCGGGTTCTGCCGAATTCCGCCAGCGTTCGATTATAGGTCAACCTTATCAAGCCTTTTTCGGTTATGATGTGCAAGGTGTGTTCCAAAACGAACAACAGATTCAAAACAGTGGATATACGGCAGAGTTTATTCAAGCGAATGGCATCCGCCCTGGAGACCTAATTTTCAGAGACGTAAACGGCGACGGTGTGATCGACGATCAGGATCGTACGGTACTTGGGTCTTACCTACCGTCATTTACCTGGGGTGGTAACTTAGGGCTTAGCTATAAACGTTTTGATTTCTCCGCGTTATTTCAAGGACAATCAGGTTTCAGTATCCTAAACCGCAAGCGCGGCGAGATGATTTTCACTAACGATACCAACATCGATGCTAATCTGGCTGAGAATATGTGGCGCGGTGAAGGTACTTCGAACCAATATCCTTCTGCTTCGGGCTTACGTCGTGCCTGGAATCAGAATATGAGTAGCTATTTTATTGAAAGTGGTTCCTACTTCCGTTTGCAGAATGTTCGCTTATCTTACTCGTTCTTCGGCCGTGAATCAAAAATTCCAGAGACACGCGTAACCTTTACAGCAGAACGCCCATTAACCATCTTTAAATATAACGGGTTCAACCCGGAAGTGGCTGATGGTATTGACCGCGAGGTTTACCCAATCCCAGCAGTATACACTTTAGGCGTAATGATTAAATTGTAAGCAGCCATAAAACTATGATTCAAATGAAAAAACTATATAAAACTGCTCATACCTTACTTTCGCTATCCACGCTAGTAATGATGAGTGCCTGCTCACTCGATGCACCACTAGAAAACGAAATTATCGCCGATGAGATTGATTACTCGCAGAGCGCTAACATGGTATTGCTGGCACGTGGTGCATACAACGACTTGTATAGCATGGAATGGGAAACGGTGCCGTTAATTGGCGTTCGTGGAGATGACATCAATGCAGGAGGTCTCGGCGACCAGCCTTTATTTGCTAATGCAGATAACTTCCGTTATGATCGCAATTTCTGGATGCTGAACTCCACCTGGTTAAATCTGTACACCGACCTGATCAATTGGCAAGGTGCTATCGAAGAAATTCAGAAGTACCAAGCGGCCGGCGCGCCGGAAGCCACCGCACAACAGTACATTGCCGAAATCAAAGTGATGCAAGGCTTTGAAATGCTCCAACTTGCCCGTTTATGGGGAACGATATTGATCCCAACTAGTTCGGTACCGGCAGACATGTTTAATGTGGAGCCTACAGATTTCGCAGGTGTGATGGCTCATATCTCCACGTTGATGGACGAGGCTATGCCTGCCCTGCCAGATGTGCGCCCCAACCAGCGTACAGACATTCGTGGTGGAGTAACCCGTCACACGGCATTGGCAGTGAAAGCAATGGCTAATTTGGAAGCGAAAGATTATCCAGCGGTCGCCGAGGCAACCAGTCAGATCATCAGTAGTGGATTGTATAGTCTTTCAGCAGATTACTACCAGCTATTTAAGATACCGGGCAAACTCAATAACGAAAACTTATTGGAGTACCAATATTCAGATTTAGGTACAAATACAGGAGCTTCTTACCGATTCCCTTGGGATTTTTATGGCCCAAGCAGTTGGACACCGGCTCGCGCCGGAGCCAGCCAAGGATGGGGTTTCTACGAACCGAGCCAAAAATATATCAAATTTATGTTGGATCGTGGAGAAACTGATCGCTTAGAGACCACCGTACTATTTACGCCACGTGGGATTGCCGAACTGCAAAGTGATCCGCAATATGCAGAACTGCCTGATTTCATCAGCAATACCACCCGCGAAGGTGATGTATTTAATGATCACCCAAGGTATTTTTTCCTAAGTGGCAAACACTACTTGCCATCTACACAGCTCACACAAGGCCGTACGAATTATGGCGAAAACAAAAATATGATCGTCATTCGCTACGCGGAAATCCTGTTGATGCATGCTGAAGCCTTAGTTAGTGGTGCTTCTAGCAGTACGTTAAGTGCCGATGAGGCGGTTAATATTGTTCGTCGCCGTGCAAATTTAAGTGACATCTCGGGTGCGACTCTCGCAAATGTTTTAGATGAAAAGTTTGCTGAATTCGGTTCGGAATGGGGTATTCGTTTTTATGATTTGATCCGTCATGATCGTACCAATGAGTTGAACTATGAAGGAAGAACCTACCCTGCCACAGGTCGCTTTTATCCTTATCCATTACCACAGCAAGACATTTTGCCACAGTTAGTTGGGCTAGAACAGCGATAGTATCTACACAAAAAAGCGAATTACTAGAAAAATATGAGGGAAATAAAAACAGTAGGGTTTACGATTTTAGCAGCAACAAGCCTATTCATCGCTTGCCAAAGCAATACCAGCAACCACACTGAAAACAACGTATCAACGGAGTCATCTGCAGCAGATGATTCCCTACTTACCGAAATTCAACGAAACACCTTTCAGTATTTCTGGGAGGGCGCTGAGCCTACCTCTGGTATGGCGCGCGAAAGAATACACTTGGATGGTATTTATCCGAAAAATGACAAAAACGTGGTCACGATAGGTGGCAGCGGCTTTGGATTGATGGCCATTATCACCGGAATCGAAAGAGGCTTCATTACGCGTGAAGAGGGCGTGAATCGCTTAGATCATGTGATGACCTATCTGGGAGAGATCGATCGATTTAAAGGAGCTTGGGCGCATTGGTATCATGGAGATACGAAAAAGGTACAAGCATTTAGCGAGCAGGATAATGGTGGTGATATCGTGGAGACCGCATTCATGGCCGAAGCACTGATCATGGTACGCGAATACCTGAAAAATGGTACAGACGAAGAAAAAGCAGTTGCAACCCAGGCCGATGAATTGTGGAAAGGTATTAACTGGAATCACTACACCAATGGACAGCAGGTAATTTATTGGCATTGGAGTCCAACGGTGGATTTTGGTATGAACCATCCCGTACGCGGATACGATGAAGGATTAATTACCTACATTCTTGCGGCATCTTCTCCTAATCACCCTATCGATACCACGGTTTACCACGAAGGTTGGGCGCGTTCTGGCGAGATTCGTTCATCCGCAGAAAAGCTAAATATACCCTTGAGCATCAAACACAATGCACGTCCCGGCGAAATCGGGCCATTGTTCTGGGCTCATTATTCCTATTTAGGGCTTGATCCGCAAGGTTTGCAGGATCGCTATGCAAATTATTGGGATGTGGTAAGTAACCACGCCAAAATCAATATTGCGTATGCAGAAGAGAATCCAAAGAATTACAAAGGTTATGGTGCAGAAAAAGGCTGGGGATTAACGGCCAGCTACTCCCTTAAAGGATATGATGCACATCATCCAGACAATGATCACGGTGTGATTAGCCCTACCGCTGCATTATCTTCCATGCCATACACGCCAAAAGAGAGTATTGCTTTTGCACATTATTTAAAAGACTCATTAGGTGATAAAGTTTGGGGAAAATATGGATTCTACGATGCCTACAGCGAAACCGAAGACTGGTTCCCACAGCACTACCTCGCCATCGATCAGGGCCCTATTGTGGTGATGATCGAAAACTATCGAAGCGGCTTGCTCTGGAAGCTCTTTATGGAGGCTCCAGAAATACAAACGGGATTGAAAAAGCTAGGGTTTACATCTCCAAAAATCCGCTAAGCAAAATATACAACATGAATAAACGACATTTTCGATTGATACTATGTGCACTAGCGATACCTTTTTTGTCGCAAGCGCAGCAAGATGATACCAAAATGAACCGATTCTTAGACGATTTAATGTCTAAGATGACCTTACAGGAAAAGATCGGGCAACTAAACCTGGTAACGGCAGGCGAAGCCGTGACTGGCTCTGTCGTATCTACCGGTGTGGAAGAAAAGATTGCCGAAGGAAAAATCGGTGGCATCTTCAGCCTCAGCACACCAGAGAAGACCCGTCGTGCTCAGGAAATTGCCATGAAGCAATCACGCATGAAAATTCCAATTATCTTTGGAATGGATGTGATACACGGCTACCGCACCGCTTTTCCTATTCCGTTGGGCTTAGCTGCCTCTTGGGATCTGAATTTAATTCAACAAACAGCTCGTATTGCAACCAAAGAAGCTACGGCAGATGGTATTCACTGGGCATTTTCCCCGATGGTAGACATTAGTCGTGATGCCCGCTGGGGACGTATTTCTGAAGGAAGCGGCGAAGACCCTTATTTAGGTAGCTTGATTGCCGCAGCAATGGTTCGCGGATTACAATCAGATGATTTACGTGCTAGAGATGCGATGTTAGCTTGTGTAAAACATTTCGCCTTGTACGGTGCTGCCGAAAGCGGTAAAGACTATAATACCACCGACATGAGTCTGCACCGCATGTACAACGAATACTTTCCTCCCTACAAAGCGGCTATTGATGCGGGTGTTGGTTCGGTCATGGTATCTTTCAACGACATCAATGGAGTTCCAGCCAGCGCTAATAAATGGTTATTAAGCGATGTATTACGCAAAGACTGGGGTTTCAAAGGGTTGGTGGTATCAGACTACACTGGAATCAACGAACTGGTAGATCACGGATTAGGAGATTTGAAGCACGTATCTCAACTTTCTCTCAATGCCGGCATGGATATGGACATGGTTGGTGAGGGCTTCTTAACTACGTTGGAGCAATCATTTACCGAAGGCAAAGTTTCTCAAGAACGTATTGATGCTGCCTGCCGTGCCGTATTGGAAGCAAAATACAAGCTCGGCTTGTTTGACGATCCCTATAAAAACACGGATCCCAAACGCGCAAAAACCGATATCTATACCAAAGCGCACTTAGAAAAAGCACGGGAAGCAGCTACAAAATCTTTTGTGTTGCTTAAAAATGAAAAGCAGCTTCTGCCTTTAAAAAAGCAAGGTAAAGTAGCAGTTATTGGCCCATTGGCTAATACCGGTAGCAATATGCCAGGTACCTGGAGTGTGAGTGCCGATCATGCCAATACGCCATCCTTAGTAGAAGGGATGCGTGCTGCATTGGGTAATCAAGTAGAAGTCATTACGCACATCGGTTCGAATCTCTTAGAAGATGCTGCTTATCAAGAGCGTGCAACGATGTTTGGCCGCACTATTCCGAGAGATGAGCGCGATGAGGAAACGATTTTGGCAGAAGCGGTAGCAGCAACCAAAGACGTGGACGTCATCATAGCCGCATTGGGAGAATCTTCGGAAATGTCTGGAGAAAGTTCCAGTCGTGTAGATATCGGAATTCCAGAAATCCAACAACGCTTATTAAAAAAGCTATTGGCCACCGGAAAACCGGTGGTATTGGTTCTTTTCGCTGGCCGCCCGATGACCATTGTTGGAGAGAGTAAAGCGGTGCCTGCCATCTTAAATGTGTGGTTTGGCGGGTCAGAAACTGGAAAAGCCGTAGCAGATGTGTTGTTTGGTGACGTAAACCCTTCCGGTAAACTTCCGGCAAGTTTTCCAAAACACGTAGGGCAACTTCCGCTTTACTATGCGCATAAGAACACCGGACGCCCTTTGGCAAAAGGACAGTGGTTTGAAAAATTTCGTTCTAACTACATTGATGTAGATAACGCACCCCTATATCCCTTCGGATACGGCTTAAGCTATACCCAATTTGATTATGGGCAGCCGCAGCTTTCGTCAGAAATCCTAACAGCAGGTAGCACCATCGAAGTACAGGTAGACGTCACCAATTCGGGTAACTGGGATGGTGAAGAAGTGGTACAGTTGTACATTCGTGATGTCGTCGGATCGATCACCCGCCCGGTCAAAGAATTGAAAAAATTCGAGAAGCTATTGATTAAAAAAGGAGAAACGAAAAAGGTGTCTTTTACCTTACAAGAGGAAGATCTGAAATTCTTTAACCACGAATTAGAGTGGGTTGCTGAACCTGGCGATTTTGAAGTATTTGTGGGTACAAACTCGGCGGATACCCAGGTAACCAGATTTACTTTGAGCAACTAATAATTAATTTTTCAAATACAAGAAGAGCGGGTTGTCTTACGATAACCCGCTCTTCTTTTGTTAATTGTCCTATTTTAGTTCAACAAAGTTGATCCACCTGATGCGGCGACAAAGATCGGTTCGAGTGCTAATCCGAAAGCATCTTTGTATGCTGGCGCTACCTGCTTTGCAATACGCTCGGCATGTCCTTTCTTAACAATATTAATAGTACAGCCACCAAAACCGCCGCCCATCATTCTAGCTCCTACCACCTCTGGTTGCTCTTTCATGTAATCTACCAAAAAATCTAACTCCGCACAGCTCACTTCATAGTCTTTACTAATGGCCTGATGTGCTTCAAACATCTGACGTCCCATCTCTTCGATGTTGCCCGATTTTAAGGCTTCACAAGCCAACTCTACACGAATATTCTCTTCTACGACATACTTACACTTTGTAAATATGTCCTCACTTTTAGGTTTTACGACAGATTCCAGCATGTCCACAGTAGCATCACGTAGGCTGAGCACTTCTGGATATTCCTCCCGTAGCCAAGCCACACCCTGTTCGCAGGAATTACGTCGATCATTATAGGCAGACGATGCTAATGAATGTTTGACATTCGTGTTGAGCAACACCAACTCATAATCTCCCAAAAGTAGGGGCACATGTTCGTATTCCAAAGAACGGCAATCTAGCTTGATCACGAAATCTTCTTTACTCAGCACCGATGCGAATTGATCCATGATACCACATTTTACACCAGCAAAAGTATGTTCCGCCATTTGGCCGATTTTAGCAATTTCTTGCCGGCTAAGTTTAAACTGAAAAAGTTCATTCAAGGCAAATCCAGTAGCACATTCTACCGCCGCAGAGGAAGATAAACCCGCTCCCAATGGCACATCGCCATCCACATATAGATTAAATCCTTTAGGTGCTAAACCAAGTTCCTGTAGCTGATGCACCACACCAAGGATATAATTTGGCCAACCCTTATCGGACGGGCTTACGGTATGAATGCTCGATTCAAAATATTCTGAAAAGTCCTCCGCATACAATACGATCTTATCGTCTTCACGTGTTGCTAACGCCACGTAGATGGCCTTATCTATGGCAGTAGGCAGCACAAACCCTTCATTATAGTCCGTATGCTCTCCGATAAGATTGATCCGCCCCGGTGACTTCGCCATTAAATCCGGCTCCGCGCCAAATAGAGCCAGATATCTTTCCTTTAGTTTGCTTTCCTTAGACATCTAAACGTGTTTTATAATGTGTTGTTGCTTGTTTTTTTATTAAATCGGCAGCATATTCTGGCGTGACGTCGCGCTGTGGATTTGCCATCATCTCATAGCCTACCATAAATTTCTTCACGGTAGCAGAGCGTAATAATGGCGGATAGAAATGCATGTGCCAATGCCAATGCGCTTGATTACCACTGTTCACCGGTGCCTGGTGCATTCCTGCAGAATAGGGAAAAGAGGTATTAAAAATATTGTCGTAACGAATGGTCAATTCCTGTAATGTTTTGGCCAAATCTGTTTTTTCTTCGGCAGTGAATTCCGCTATGCTGGAAACATGACGTTTACTGACGATCATCGTTTCGTAAGGCCATGCCGCCCAAAACGGCACTAATGCTATAAAGTGATCATTGTCGATGATAATACGCTCATTTTTTTGAATCTCCAAGTTTACATAAGCGGATAAAAGAGATACACCATGCTTTACAAAATAATGGTGCTGTTGTGCATTCTCCTTCTCCACCTCTACCGGTACATTACCTTGCGCCCAGATCTGTCCATGAGGATGTGGATTGCTACATCCCATGATGGCACCTTTGTTCTCAAAAATCTGAATGTATTTTATCCAATCATGCTTAGCAAGCTCAGAAAATTCTTGTTGCCACAAATCTACTACCGCGACAATCGCATCTTCTTCCATCTCCGGAAGTGTAAGATCGTGCCGCGGACTGAAAGCGATCACTTTACAAATGCCGCGTTCGCTTTCTGCCTGCAAAAGATCAGAATCATTATACTGGCCTTGTGGAGTATCTTGCAACAACGCCGAAAAATCATTGACAAAAACAAAACTATCCCCGTATTCGGGATTAACCGTGCCATCAGCACGTTTATTCCCAGGACATAAATAACAAGTCGCATCGTAAGAAGGCCGCTGTTCGACAACGAGATCTTCCACTTGTCCCTGCCACGGACGTTTGCTTCGATGAGGAGATACCAGCACCTTTTCGCCCGTCAGAATATTGAGACGGGTATGGGGATGGTCTGAAAAATTTAACATAGATGTATCTGTGGTTAGTAAATTGTAAAACGCATTTGTTAAATGTAAGATAATTATAAAAAAATTAAAAGTGTTAAATTAACACTTTTAATTTTTTTATCACATCATTGCATTTCACCACAGAAGTGATAGAAGAAAAATACCGTTATTTTACTGCGCTAGCAAAGGCATTGCCTGTTTTATGGCTTCCTTAGTAGCGTCTGTAATCGTTACCAAAGGCAGGCGAACATGTTCGGTACCGATATACAATTCTTGCAAGATGTACTTCACACCACATGGATTAGCATCTACAAAGCACAAGTCTATCGTTTCCAATAAGCTATTGTGTGTAGTTCGCGCTCCTACATAATCTCCTGCGGCACACGCGTGTACCAAATCAGCAATTTGCTTCGGGTAAGCATTTGCCACCACGGATATCAAGCCTACGGCGCCCAAAGACATCATCGGCAACGTAATTGGATCGTCGCCCGAGATTAACAGAAAATCTGCTGGTTTGTCGCGCATGATTTCACTAAACTGCGCAAAGCTTCCAGATGCCTCTTTCGTCGCTACGATATTGGCAAAATCCTTCGCTAAGCGTACCGTTGTCGCTGATGAGATGCTACTCCCTGTTCTAGATGGTACATTATATAGAATGATCGGCAACTTACTCGCTTCGGCGATCGCTTTATAATGTGCATAAATCCCAGCTTGAGTAGGCTTACTATAATAAGGAGAAACGGAGAGTATGGCACAATAACCGGACACATCGAAGCTACTTACCTCTGCGACAACTTCAGCGGTATTATTACCCCCTATTCCGGCTACCAAAGGTATACGCCCTGCTACCTGTTTAGCCGTAAATTCCCATACGGCAAATTTTTCTTTCTTGTTCAGTGTAGCTACTTCACCAGTGGTGCCCAAAGAAACCAGATAATCCATTCCACCTGTTATCTGATACTCAATCAATGTTGCTAAAGATTCGAAGTCAATAGATCCATCGCTGTGAAATGGTGTCACTAACGCGACTCCCGCTCCATGTAATTCTTTCATTATCTGTACTTACTGATTAATTATTTGAAACAGTTCCTGATCTGAAATAATCGGAACTTTTAACTTTTCTGCTTTTGCCAGTTTAGCCGGCCCCATCTTATCACCTGCTACCAGGTAATCCAACTTAGCGGAGATGCTACTCAACATACGACCACCGTGCGATTCGATGATTTGTGTTAGCTCCTCGCGGCTATGGTCGGCAAAGACGCCCGAAATTAAGAAAGTTTTGCCAGATAAATGATCTCCAGCGAGTACAACTTCTTTATCCTCCACTACAAACTGTAGTCCGGCATGTTTTAAGCGGGCTATTTCTGCTAAGTTTGCCTCGGTGTGCAAATAAATATAAACACTTTCCGCGATCCGTTCACCAATATCTGGTACGGCCGCTATTTCTTCCACTGTTGCCTCCGCAAGAGCATCTATGGACTTGAAATGTTGTGACAATTTTCGAGCCACCGTCTCGCCAACATGGCGTACGCCCAAGGCGAAAAACACTTTTTCGAAGGGTTTTTCACAAGATTCCAACAACCCTTGCAGCATATTATCAATCGATTTTTGTCCAAATCGATCCATCGTTAGCAAATCTTCTGCCCGCTCACGGAGGGTGTATAAGTCTGATATTTTGGAAACCAGACCATTCTTATAAAGCGCTTCCACCGTTTCCTTACCTAAACCTTGAATATCCATCATCTTGCGCCCGATGAAGTGCTGCATTCCGCCAATAATCTGCGGGCGACAAGTAGCATGATTCGGACAGTAGTGCACCGCCTCCCCTTCTTGTCTGACTAACTCGGTATTACATTCCGGGCAATGCGTAGGATAATGTATCGCGATAGCCCCTGCCGAACGCTTTTCTATATTTACGCCCATAATTTTGGGGATGATCTCACCACCTTTCTCCACGAATACGGCGTCGCCTTCGTGCAAATCTAAACGCTGAATTTCGTTGGCATTGTGTAATGACGCCCTTTTTACCGTGGTACCAGCCAACAATACAGGCTGTAAATTCGCCACAGGCGTTACTGCACCGGTACGGCCTACTTGGTAGCTTACGTATTTCAGCACGCTTTCGGCCCGTTCCGCTTGATATTTATAGGAAATGGCCCAACGTGGGGATTTGGCCGTGAAGCCTAACTCCTCTTGCATCGCATAATCATTCACTTTGATCACAATACCATCGATATCGTAGGTGAGATTATGTCTCTCCGTGTCCCAGTAATGTATAAAATGCAGCACCTCGTCGATAGAATAGCACAACTTGGAATGCTCAGATACATGAAAGCCCCAGCTCTTTGCGGCCTCCAAGCTTTCCCAATGCGTTTTAAATAGTTTACTGCGGTTATCGGCATATAAGAAGTACAGAAAGCAATCTAACGGACGCTTTGCGACTTCTTTGGGATCTTGTAATTTAATCGTTCCTGATGCGAAGTTCCTTGGATTAGCATAAGCTACTTCTCCCTTTTCTTCCCGCTCCTTGTTCAGCCGGAGAAAAGCAGATTTATGCATGAGTATTTCTCCCCGAATTTCAAAAGAAGCTGGATAATCTGTTGCTTTGACCTGGTGAGGAACGCGGCGAATGGTCTTCACATTCTCGGTTACATTATCTCCTTTTAGGCCATCACCCCGGGTCACAGCACGCAACATCGTACCATTTTCGTATGTAATGGCGATGGATAAACCATCAAATTTGAGTTCGCATACGTAGGACACATCTTCTCCTACCGCCTTCCGCACTCGTGCGTCAAATTCTTTCAGCTCTTGCTCATTATACGTATTTCCAAGCGAGAGCATGGGCCAGCGATGTGCTACGGTTTCAAATCTACTGGTAATATCTCCACCTACCTTTTGCGTAGGTGAGTTGGGATCTAAAAGTTCGGGATGTGCCTGTTCTAGACGGCTTAATTCGGCCAGCTTTTGATCAAAATCAAAATCGGATATCTGCGAATTGGCCAACACATAATATTGGTAATTGTATTCGTTAAGTGCTGCGGTAAGTTCCGCAATCTGTTGTTGAACATCCTTTGGCATAGACGACGAAATTAAGAAATAAATAGGAATTTTACCGAATGAAGTCTCTCTCTGATAAACTAGAAAACTTCTTTTTAGCACGTAGGAAATAGTCTAAAATAAGCGAACGATTGTATGTTCCTCTTCTACGGAACGGCCCTAGAAAACGTTTACGCTTGCTCGCAGTACGGAAGAAATACCAAAGGAATTCTTGATGCGCACGGCTAATTGCCCAGGCATCGCCCAGCCTTCCTTTGAACAGAAATTGTAGCAAGGCGACAAGATCTAGCCACATCCGAATAAAGATTACACGGCACGCTGGCCACCAATCCAGATTTTTCTGCAACATCATCAAATTGTTACGAAAATTGAGGAAAGTTTTTCGCGGATTACTGGCACTCAATGTCCCCCCTCCTACGTGATAAACTACCGAGCTCGGACAAACACCAATACGGAAGCCCATTCGTTTCAATCTCCAGCATAAATCGATTTCTTCCATATGAGCAAAGAAATCGGCATCAAAACCACCCGATGCTCGCCAGGTCTCCGCCCGAATAAACAAGGCAGCGCCTGTCGCCCAGAATATATCAATGGCATCATCGTATTGACCAGTATCTACTTCTGTATGCGCTAAAATCCGTCCACGACAAAAAGGGTAACCAAAGGCGTCGATAAAGCCACCAGATGCTCCAGCGTGTTCGAATTTCGTACGCTCGTGAAAGGAAAGAATTTTAGGCTGTGCTGCTGCCATATTAAGATTGCTTTCCAGCATAGCGATCACGGGCTCGATCCAACCTTCCGTTACTTCTACATCGGAATTGAGCAACACGTAATAATCGGCATCCACGCGCTCCAATACCGCATTGTAGCCGCCGGCAAAGCCCATATTACTGGCGTTTCGCACGATGCGAATGGTGGGATAGTGTTTTTCAACAAAAGCTATTGAATCATCTGTCGACGCATTATCTCCTACTACAAAACTTATATTTGGGTAACTGCTATTAAATACCGATGGCAGAAATTTCTCTAGAAAATATCGTCCATTCCAGTTCAATATTACTACCGCAACTTTTGGATAACCCGTCATTATTGTCTTTTTTTCCTTTTCCAGCGCCGATGAGACCACAGCCAATAAGCAGGTTCGTTGCGTATAATTTGCTCTGTAAAAGCCGTATGTTTATGTATAATTTCTCTGTCTGCGCATTCTCGAGGATGCTCCACCAGCGTTGTAAATTTGCACGAATAGTAGCCACGACGCGCCTTTTTTTTGATTTCAAAAAATACGACCGGTAGATCCATTGACTTCGCAATACGTTCTGTGCCGGTAAAAACTAGTGTATCCTGTCCTAAAAAACTCGTGTAATAATCCGAGTCCTGATATCCTGGCGTTTGATCGGCTACAAAAATGCTGACCTGTGGCTGATTCTTTAGATTTACCAAATGCCGCAGGATTTGCTTCATAGGCACCATACTGACTCCAAACCGGCTACGAATGGCATTCAGTACATTGCCAAATGATTTATCGGACAAGGGTTTGTAGATTACTAGCCTGGGTAATTCAGTCATTATTGCAAGACGGTGAATTCCCAGCTCCCAATTCCCGTAGTGCGCTGTTACACCCATCACGCCACGCCCCTGCTCTAAATATTGGTAAACCACCTCTGGATTAAGCAGTTCCACTCGTTTCATTACTTGCTTCCTAGATATGCTTTTACCTTTAACAGTTTCTACGATAATATCCGGTAAATACCGAAAAAAACGGCGTGCTATCTTTTGAATTTCCGCTTCGGATTTCTCTGGAAAGGAATTGTGCAAATTCTCCAATACCACCTTCTTTCGATACCCAAATACATAATAGATCAACACGAACAGCAAGTCTGAAATACGATACAGTATCCAAAATGGCAGTAAGGAAATCACATATAAAACAAGCGCCAATATTCTTTCTTTCATCAAAGACGTCCGTAGATAAGCTGCAAATATCCTCAAATAAACTTACTTTTGTCCCATCTTGACACTGGATATTTATAGCGATGACAGAACAATTACTATTGCCCGCCTTTTACCTTCCGAATGTTTCCTATTTTCAGGCTATTTATCAACATAAAGGCGGTATTTGTATAGAGCAGTATGAACATTTTCCTAAACAAACCTACAGAACGCGCACACAGATTGGCACCGCCAACGGAGGATTGGATTTGATTGTACCTGTAATGCATGGCAAGAAAGTACATGTTCCAGTCAAAGACGTCCGTATCAATTATGATCATCCTTGGCAGCGCTTACATTGGCTTAGCATACAAACGGCGTACCGTAGTTCTGCCTACTTCGAATATTATGAGGATGACTTCACCCGATTCTATCAGGATAAGTTCGAGTTTTTAGTAGATTACCATATGGAACAGCTTAGCCTGCTATTACGATTATTGAAAATCAATCGTGACCTCTCCTTATCCGAAAGTTATGTCAAAGAAATTGACGCTCCTGTGGACTGGCGGATTGCTGCAACTCCGCGGAAACCAAGCTTAATGGTAGACCCAAAGCCGTACTACCAAGTGTTCGAAGAAAAAACTGGATTTGTGTCCAATTTAAGTATTATAGACCTGCTGTTTAACCAAGGTCCGCAATCGCGATCCTTTCTATAATTAAAAAATTATTTTACTCAAACTTTATCTCTTAATTCTTTGTTAATTGGGTTATAATTACATTTCCCATGAAAAGATTAATGATGTTTTTGGTGGCTTTGCTCTCGATAGCACAAGCTTATTCACAGGAAAAAGCGGATACCACTATTATAAATTATTCCGGCCCCGACACCCTACACTATAATAAAGTTTATTATTTTGGGGGTACTGGCTTAGCTTTCCCAATCGGGAAAACCAAAGAATCGCTCTCCCCACAAGCATTTTCGGGAAGCATCGGTTTGGATATCGCGCTGCGTAATCCTCGTTATTTTGTGATCCCCACCTTATTTACGATGGCCTTTCGCTACAATCAACTGATAGATGATCCGAATTACAATCAAATTTTGGAGAATGGGCAGGCATCTATTTATGCACTAAGCTTAGCTGGTGGTATACGAAAGCAAGTTAATCGACTAAACACTTATGCCTATGCTGGACCAGCATTTGCGCTGGATGTAGAATCCCGTGTCAATAGTATAGGAAATTCGCGCTCTCGCATGGAGAAGATCTATAGCTTCTCACCGGCTGTCAAGATTGGAGTGGGTTCGGATTATAAATTTCGTGGTTTTTATCTGGGTTTAGAATTTGATTACATGCATCATTTCAGAAATATCCAAGGAAATCCGGTGAATGTTTTAACCGTGATGGTGGGTCTAAAATCTGATATCACCAGTTTTAGTGATCGCATGGTACAGGTTATTAAGCCAAAAGAATAGTAATAAATGGCTTCAACAAGGCACATAATAACTACCTTATCGAAAATCTATTAACAATAAAATAACATCTACGTGATAATTAAGACACGCATATGAATTAACTTTAAACATATTAAAAGGAGAATATCATGATTAAAGATGAAGAATTAGTTTTTCAGGAACCCGTACAACCTATGGAGTGGCTGTATGATGGAGACGATTTGAATCCATTAGAGGATTAGTAAATCGTAACTCAGATGATCTTTGGATCATAGATGCTTAAACCTGTCGGTTTAAGTTTTTTTTTGTCTAAGATTTAAGATTGTAGCAATGCATGTTGCGTAGCCGTAAAAAAGTTACGAAATACCCTATTCAGCGGTGAATCTGACTGCGCTGCCGAGATGCCGCATTTGACATGCAAATCCATCATGTGGGATCTCATTACGGTCAGATCTTGCCTCGTGTAGGCCGCTACGGATGAATATAGGATGGCGTTGGACTCGTAATCTCCGCGCAATAGATTGCTCCAGGTTTCTTCCATTAGTTCATAGATTCTTTTTCTACTTTGTTCTGCAAATTGTTGTGCCCTATCCAATTGTTTAAAAAGTTGTTTTCCGTGCTTCTCCTGCCATAGGGCATCCTTTGCCCGTAGATAAAAATTTTTTTGCACTAAATCGGTATACCGCGAAAACATGCCTAAATAATTGACGAATAGCGTAAATTCTGCGAAAGGTAGGAATGGGTATTGAAATAGTAAGCTAGTATGTGTAGCAGCCTTTGGACTAAGCTCAAAACAGTGTTCTTGAGGTATAAATGCATCCTGAATACTAAAACTATGACTCGCGGTAGCTTCCAGGCCAAATGTTTGCCAGTCATTTTCAATCAAAACATGCTCTCGAGACACAAAGAACGATTTTACCAACTCCTGTTGATTTTCTGCTATATCTTCTCCGGAAAATACGACCGCATTGCAGGTAAAGTGACTAAGGTGCGGTGCACCGGTAGCATAGGACCATCTGCCCGTTAATTGATAGCCGCCTGGAACTGGAATCGCTTTTCCAGAAGCTCGGCCACTACCTCCAAAACACACATTTCCAGAAAGGAATAAGGTCTTTGCGGTAGCCACATCAATAAATCCGGCAAACATATTAGCACCAGCGCACAAAGTTACTGTCCAACCCAAGGAGCCATCCCAATAGGCTAAAGATTCCAGCAAACGACATCCGTCTGCAAGCTCAAGCTCCAGTCCACCGTATTCTTTTGGCACCCAAAGATTGAACCACTGCTTTTCAAAAGCTATCTTTAGTACTACATCGCTTAGTACACCCGCTTTCGCCGAGTACGCTTCGTTTTCTTCTATTAGTTCAATAATATCTTCACTAAGCATATTTGGGTGTTTGAGTCTTCATAATGCGACGCCATTTCGCGAAACCTACAAAAGCAATAACAAAAAGGAATGTGGTGAGCAATGCAAATAAGTACAGTTCTTTATGCACGAGCAAAGGTATTGCAAAGAGATTACTCAAATTGAGTAAGAGCCAATTCTCCAACTTTCTTCGCGCCAGCAGCCACATACCTGCCCAGGCGGTACAAGATACCCAGGCATCCCATAAGGGCACATCTGAATCGGTAAACGAACGCAACGCCAAATACAGTATGAAAAAGCCTCCCAATACAATCACACCGACAATACTCCAATCGCGTCGATTGGCACGAGTAATAGGTTGCTCGGCCTGCGTGCGATTAGCAGTCCAGTACCACCAACCGTACAGACTCATCACTAGATAGTAAACATTTAGAAGAATTTCGGCGTATAGCTTTGCTCCATATAAAGCGGCCATTCCTAGCACAATACCCACAATACCAACGGGATAATTAGCAATTTTGTTGTTTTTAGACAATAAAACCTGACTTACTCCAAACAGTACAGATAAGCGCTCAACCCAGGAAGTTTGCTCGAAAGCTTGTGCTAATGATGTGGTGAAGGAAGCAATATCCATATTAGTCAGTATGTATATGATCGTTGTTTAGTATATACAAAAAAAGCCTGACTAGCAGGCTCTCCAATTTTATGCATTCGCTTAGTAAAGCTTCAGTGTATCGTGTGTCCATTTACGGGTGCTAGCACATAGCTCCGCATCCTCATTCAGACTTTTACCCCAAGATGGAATCATTGTCCGCAATTTAGTACGGTACGTATCTGCTTTCGCGCGATCTGGGAAACACCTTTTCAACAAATTGATCATTACCGCTACCGATGTAGAAGCGCCTGGTGAAGCACCTAAAAGAGCAGCAATAGATCCGTCTGCACTAGATACCACCTCGGTACCGAATTCTAAAATCCCACCATGCACCGGGTGTTTTTTGATCACCTGTACGCGCTGACCGGCCTTTTCAATCTCCCAATCTTCCATTTTTGCCGTAGGCAAAAACTGCTTTAATGCATCTAATTTATCTTTGGGTTTCTTCATCACTTCTGTGATGAGGTATTTAGTAAGCGGAAGGTTATCCAATCCTGCAGATAGCATAGGGCGAATATTGGACAATTTGATGGACGCCGGCAGATCAAAATAAGAACCTTTTTTCAAAAATTTCGTTGAAAATCCAGCATATGGTCCAAATAACAATGCTTGCTTGCCATCTATATACCGTGTATCCAAATGTGGTACTGACATGGGTGGTGCTCCCACCGACGCTTTTCCATATACTTTGGCATGATGCTGGGCAATAACCTGCTCATTGGTACAACGTAACCACTGGCCTCCAACCGGAAAACCTCCGTATCCTTTGGATTCTGGTATTCCTGATTTCTCTAACAAAAGCAATGAATGCCCGCCTGCTCCAATAAAAACAAACTTAGCCTTAATTTTTCTTCGATTGCCCGTTTGCAGATCCTTGGTTTCTACTTCCCATCTACCATCAGACAAGCGTTCAATATCTTTTACCTCGTGGCTTTTAGAAAGCGCAATATTTTCTTTATCATCCAAATAGGAGATCAGATCACGTGTCAGCGTTCCAAAGTTTACATCGGTACCAATGTCCATTTTGGTAGCGGCAACTTGTTCATCAGCTGCACGATCTTCCATCATCAAGGGAATCCAATCGTTCAATACAGATTTATCTTCTGCATATTCCATCCCTTTAAACAAGTTGTGCTGCGTCAATGCGTCATAACGGGTCTTTAGGAACTGCTTATCTTTCTCACCAAACACGGCTGACATATGCGGTACCCTACGAATGAATTCTTCTGGATTCTTGATTACATTTTGCTCGACCAAATACGACCAAAATTGCTTTGATACCTCATATTGTTCGGCAATAGCGATCGCTTTACTTATATCCACAGAGCCATCGGGGCGTTGTGGTGTGTAGTTAAGTTCACAGAGGGCAGAATGTCCGGTGCCAGCATTATTCCAGGCATCTGAGCTTTCGGCTGCAACGGTATCCAATCGTTCTAAAATCTCAATTGTGATATCGGGACTTAGCTCGTGGATCAGTGTTCCCAAGGTTGCGCTCATGATGCCCGCCCCGATCAACACAACATCTACTTCTGTCTTTGTCGTCTTTTTACCCATTTTAATTTTGTGTGATGCAAATTTAACATTTGAGCCATGATTTGGCGAATGAATTTGTCATAGATGTTTCATTATATATCATATTTGCCAACATCTTGCCGTTTACACTGCCAAGTTTTAAACGACCTCTGGACCTACGAAACACCGTCATTAAAGGATCATTGTGATGCTAAGTTGTGATTACAACAATTATTTAACATTTTTGCACCTGCAATTTTACAACGCCAAATAGCGTTTAATCTATGCAAAAGAAAAAATAAACATCTTCATAAATGAAACTACTTGCAGGTAAAACCGCTTTAATTACTGGCGCCTCGAAAGGAATAGGCCGCAAAATCGCTGAAGTATTCGCGCAACACGGTGCTAACGTGGCATTCACTTACCTTTCTTCCGTGGAAAAAGGGCTAGCATTGGAAAGTGAGTTGCAGGAATATGGTACACAAATTAAAGGTTACCGTTCAGACGCTGCCAAATTCGACGAAGCAGAGCAATTAATTGGAGATATCGTAGCGGACTTTGGTACGTTAGATATTGTTGTAAACAACGCTGGTATCACGAAAGATGCTTTGTTGATGCGAATGTCAGAAGAAAACTGGGATGACGTCATTGATATCAACCTAAAATCGGTTTTCAATATTACAAAAGCTGCTACAAAGGTCATGATGAAAAGCCGCAAAGGATCTATCATCAATATGAGCTCTGTAGTTGGTATACAAGGAAATGCCGGTCAATCTAACTACGCTGCTTCAAAAGCAGGTATTATAGGTTTCTCTAGATCTATTGCGAAAGAGTTAGGTTCTCGCAACATTCGTACAAACGTCATTGCACCAGGATTTATCCGTACAGAGATGACTGATATTCTGGATGAAAAAGTGGTATCTGCTTGGGAAGCAGGTATTCCGATGAAACGTGCGGGCGAAACAGAAGAAGTAGCTAATGCTTGTTTATTCCTCGCTTCAGACCTATCCAGCTATGTCAATGGCCAGGTATTGGCTGTAGACGGTGGAATGTTGTAGTAAATATCAACAATATGTTGCTGGAGGCGAACGCTATATTCACTATTCAAGATGAAGCTGCATTTAATGCATTAGCGTTATCCATATTTCGCTTTCAGGCTACTCACGTAGCTGTCTACAGAAAATATATAGCCTATTTGGGTAGAAATGTATCCGATGTTCAACATTATACAGACATCCCATTTCTACCCATTGAGTTTTTTAAGACGCAAAATGTCCTTGTCGACGACCAGGAAGCTATTCTCACTTTTCAGAGTTCAGGCACTACCGGATCTGTCACTAGCAAGCATTTTGTAACGGATCCCTCTTTGTACGAAAAGAGCTACAATCAAGCGTTTCAGATGAGTTATGGTGATCCTTCGGATAGTGCTATTCTAGCCCTGTTACCGTCTTATCAGGAACGAGAAGGGTCTTCTTTGATCTACATGGTCAATGATCTTATTTCCCAAAGTAACGTACCGGAAAGTGGTTATTTTTTAGCTGATCATCAGAGCCTATTCCAGACCCTAATCACACTGCAGCAAAAAGGTGTAAAGACAATCCTTTTCGGAGTTACCTATGCGTTGTTGGATTTCATTGCCTCCTATCCGGTGCAATTTCCAGAATTGATCGTGATGGAAACTGGGGGCATGAAAGGTCGACGCAAGGAGATGATTCGCCATGAGTTACACGAAATATTGAAAGATGGATTTGGCGTACCACAGGTGCATTCAGAATATGGGATGACCGAATTGCTGAGCCAGGCTTATGCCATACAAGATGGTATCTTCCAGACTCCTCCGTGGATGAAAGTGTTGATTCGGGATACCAACGATCCGCTTACACTATTACACAATCGGCAGACCGGAGCGATCAACGTAATTGACCTGGCCAACCTATATTCCTGTGCATTTATTGCTACGCAGGATTTAGGAAAGCTGCATACTGATGGTAGGTTCGAAATCCTAGGAAGATTCGACCATAGTGATATTCGCGGCTGTAACCTACTGGTGCAATAATACACCTTCATTTAGCGTAAAAATAACATAGGTACTGCCTCCTGTATCGATAATTCTTAATAGTTTTGTTGTCGTATTGCAGTTTAACATGACATATTTTTCATTTAGAATCTTCGTGCCTTATGGGATGTCGCTTTTACTGGCTCTCAGCGCCTGTAAGACCGCTCATTGGCAAAAAAACAACTATGAGCCCACAAAATTTGCTATAGATCAGCAAATAGAGCCAGATTCCAGTATCACCAATTATATTGCGCCCTACAAACAACGGTTGCAAGCGCAAATGGATACGGTCATTGGTCAGGCAGCACAGATGCTTCCCCGCTCTCCAACTGATGGACAGAGCTTAGGAGGCAACTTTTTTGCAGATGCGTTGCTCGCTCTTGGACAGGGACTAGATCCAGAGGTTTCCTGCTCGTTAGGCACCAAGTATGGCATCCGCGTAGACATTGCTCAGGGAGATATCCAAGTAGGCAAAGTCTTTGAATTGATGCCTTTTGAAAATTTCTTGACCGTACTCACACTAAAAGGAGAAGATCTGTTGACACTCGGTAAATTTATTGCGAAGTCTAATGGACAACCGGTCGCGGGCATGTCTATCAAGATCAAGAATCAGCAACTGGTAGAGATGAAAATACAGGGCAAAGCGGTCGAGAGCAATAAAATTTACAAACTGGTTACCTATGATTACCTCGCGAATGGTGGAGATAATATAGTAGGTATTTCTAGCCCTCTAAATCGGGTAGATACGCCAACACGAGTACGCGAAGGCCTGATCGCTTACATAGAATCTTTAACGAAACAAGGAATACAAGTTAATGCAGAACGCGATGAAAGAATTATCATTGTACAATAGACGTGCATTTATAAAGAAAGCAGGTGCACTAGGCGCATTAGCTACCTTGAGCACACTACCTACTTTTGGTCAGGGAAGTCGATCCAAAGAAATCAAATTGACCATATTGCACACCAACGATGTGCATAGTCGAATAGAACCCTTTCCGATGGATGGCTCTCGGCTTCAGGGATTGGGCGGTGTGGCCAGAAGAAGTACTTTGTTAAAAAAAATTCGTCAAGAAGAAAAAAACCTACTTCTGCTAGATGCAGGAGATATGTTTCAGGGAACGCCCTACTTTAATTTATTTGAAGGACAGGTGGAGCTGGAGCTGATGTCTAAACTGGGTTATGACGCAGGTACTTTTGGCAATCATGAGTTTGATAATGGGTTAGCCGGTTTATCAAAACACTTTGACAAAGCTAATTTCCCCTTTATCACCTCGAATTATGATTTTAGCGACACTATTCTAGCTGGTAAAACAAAGGAATATATTATTCTGGAGCGATCTGGGCTAAAAATCGGTGTTTTTGCTGTAGGTATTCAATTGGACGGCATGGTGGACCCAAACAACCATAAGGGAGTAAAATACCTTGAGCCTATCGCAGTGGCTAATCGGCTAAGCAAAAAATTAAGAGAAGAAAAACGATGTGATCTAGTGATTTGCTTATCGCACATTGGTTATGAGTACAGTACGGATCAGGTATCGGACTTGGTGATGGCTTCCCAAACACGAGGAATCGACCTCATTATTGGAGGACATACACACACCTTTTTGGACAAACCTACTGAGGTGAAAAACCGCGATGGCGAAATCACGCTCGTCAATCAGATGGGCTACGGAGGGGCAAATCTTGGTCGCATAGACTATTATTTTGATAAGAAAAGTGGCAGCAAGCGATATTTAGCACAACATTACACGATTGATCAGACCTTTGGCGAAGATCAGCAACTGCTGGGATAGGAAAACAAAATGGCGGTGATTATTATACCGCTTTTATCCCACCTTACGCTCGTAAGGTACACGAGTCATGATAGAACGTCCTAATGTGATTTCGTCTACATATTCTAATTCTCCGCCGAAGGCAATGCCTCGGGCAATGGTAGAAACCTCAATAGAGAACTCCTGTAACTTGCGGTACAAATAGAAGATCGTGGTATCCCCTTCCATCGTAGCACTCAACGCCAAGATCACTTCCTTGATATCACCTTGCTTTACGCGTTCGATCAATCCATCGATACGTAAATCTGCAGGCCCTATGCCATCCATCGGCGAGATCAATCCACCCAATACGTGGTATACACCCTGGTACTGATTGGTGTTTTCGATCGCCATCACATCTCGCGTATCCTCCACCACACAAATGGTGGTACGATCTCGTTTTGGAGATTGACAAATTTCGCAGGTATCTGTATCAGAAATATTGAAGCAGTGACGACAATATTTGATATGCTCTTTGAGCATGGTGAAAGCTTGAGAAAAACGGTTGACGTCTTCCTTGGATTGCTTGAGTAAATGTAATACCAAACGTAAGGCCGTCTTTTTGCCCACGCCAGGCAACTTACCAAACTCTTCTACGGCTTGCTCCAGTAATTTAGACGAAAAATGCATGTACAAATTTACGAAAGAAAATAGATATCTGACTGCGTGATAAAAATGGGTTTGCTGTTCTTTTTTTAAAGACAACGAAAATCCTTATATTGCTTAAGTCAGCATTTCGAGCTAGACAAGAAAATAGATTTATAGACTGTTATTGAGGTATTTCGATATTTTTTATGGGTAAAGACGATAGAATTAGCCGTTCATTTGCGAACAAAACTTGGCAAGAAATTAAAGTAAAAGACTCTTGGCAGATTTTTAAAATCATGTCAGAATTTGTAGATGGATTTGAAAAACTAGCCAAAATTGGACCCTGTGTCTCGATTTTCGGTTCGGCACGAACACCGAACGATCACAAGTATTATCAGCTGGCGGTAGATATTGCCGGATTGCTTGCAGAGCGTGGTTATGGTGTGATATCTGGTGGTGGCCCCGGTATTATGGAAGCTGCGAATAAAGGTGCTTACGAAGCGGGGGGTAAATCCGTGGGATTAAATATTGATTTGCCTTTCGAGCAATTTCACAACAAGTATATCGATCGAGATAAGTTGTTAGAATTCAACTATTTCTTTGTAAGAAAAGTAATGTTTATGAAATATTCGCAGGGTTATATTGTGATGCCCGGTGGATTTGGTACGATGGACGAACTTTTCGAGGCAATCACGTTGATTCAAACCGGTAAGATCGCCCGCTTTCCTATCGTAATGGTAGGAAGTGAATATTGGTCTGGACTGTTCAAATGGATTCAGGAATCAATGCTTGGCAACCATTACATCAGCGAAGAAGATTTGAATCTTTATAGAATGGTAGATACCGCAGAAGAAGCGGTAGAACACATCTTTCGCTTTTACGATAAGTATCTACTTAAACCTAATTTTTAGGTTTTTGCAATTATTCAAAAACCTATACCGTGATTATTTGTTGATTAGATACATTTAAACAATTAAAGGTTTTATTAAACATCAATCACTATGGGAAACATATTGTATTTAATCGCAGTTATTTTAGTAATTATTTGGGCAATCAGTTTCCTAGGCGGCTATGCTACCGGTGGAATTATCCACGCCCTATTGGTTATCGCTATTATCGTAGTATTGCTACGTGTAATACGAGGAAATGCATAACTAATTAAATAGTTTATCCAAGTATATTTGGGCAATATCAAGGTCTTCTGGATGCGTAATTTTTAAATTGAAATGATCGCCTTCAACAATACTTATGATATTGCCCATTTTTTCTACCGCAGAAGCGTCATCCGTAAAATTGGGCTCCTCCTCCTGTTCATAGGCGCTAAATAATAATTCCGCTTTAAAAACCTGTGGAGTCTGTATTTGCCAGACCAAATTACGATCTACAGACTCACTCTCACCTAAGTTTCCTATACGAATACTATTAGTACTCCGTACCGCAGGTACTACAGCCGCTACTTCTTTCGCTTGTGTAAACAAACGTTCTAGCAGTGACGAGGACAATATAGGTCTTGCTCCATCATGGATCGCTATTAAGACGTCATTAATCTGCTCTAAGTCCATCAGATTGTTTTTTAAAAAATTCAGTCCGTATTTCACCGACTGAAATCGTGTCGCTCCACCAGTAACGATATGATGTGCAACATTGAAATGATACTTCTCACACAGCTCCGCCCAATAGCTTAGCATGCTGGCCGATAAGACCACAACGATTTCTAAACCCAGATTTGCTTGCTCAAAACGGCTTAAGGTGTGCATCAATACGGGACGATCTCCCAGAAGGTGAAACTGCTTTGGTAGCGTACTGTTCATCCGCGAACCTACTCCTCCAGCGACGATAACGACAAACTTTTTGGACATAAAAAAAGCGTAAGTCGAATAAGACTTACGCTCAAAGTTATTATTATTTTGCTGATTTAGATAATCAACATAGCGTCTCCATAGCTGTAGAAACGATATTTTTCTTTAACAGCTACTTCGTAGGCTCTCATGGTATTTTCATATCCTGCAAAAGCAGCGATCATGACCAATAAAGTCGACTCTGGCGTATGGAAATTGGTAATCATGGAGTTAGCAATGCTAAACTCGTATGGAGGATAGATAAACTTACTTGTCCAATCGTTACTTTGTTTCAGGTGTTTATCTGCAGATACAGCAGACTCAATAGCGCGCATAGATGTGGTACCTACAGCACAAACACGTCTTTTTCCATCAATCGCTTTGTTAACCGTGCGAGCAGCATCCTCCGTAATAATGATTTGTTCGGAGTCCATTTTATGCTTGGTCAAATCCTCTACTTCTACGGTACGGAATGTACCTAAACCGACATGTAGTGTGATCTCCGCAAAGTCAATACCTTTCAATTCCAAACGCTTCATCAATTCGCGAGAGAAGTGCAATCCGGCTGTTGGTGCCGCTACTGCCCCTTCATTCTTAGCATAAATAGTCTGGTAACGATATTTATCCTCAGGCGTAGCTTTACGAGTAATGTATTTTGGCAAAGGTGTCTCTCCCAGGATTTCGATGTTACGACGAAACTCTTCGTCTGTACCATCAAAAAGGAAACGGATAGTACGACCACGAGAAGTGGTGTTATCCACCACCTCCGCTACTAACAAATCGTCTTCACCGAAGTATAGCTTATTACCTACACGTATTTTACGCGCTGGATCTACTAAGACATCCCACAAACGAAGCTCTTTATTCAACTCCCGCAATAAGAATACTTCAATAGTAGCACCAGTTTTCTCCTTATTACCATACATCCGCGCAGGAAATACTTTGGTATTATTCAGGATCATGACATCTTTGTCATCGAAATAGTCTAATACGTCTTTAAAGATCTTATGCTCGATCTGTCCTGTATCACGGTGAAGAACCATTAATCTGGATTCATCACGATTTTCGCTAGGCTCAGAGGCCAAGAGAGATTCAGGTAGATCAAAGTTAAATTGAGATAATTTCATCGTTTTTCAAAAAAAATTAAGTCCACGCGGCCTATAGAGCTGCGCTTCTAAAAATAAGGGCAAAGTTACATAATTTTCTAGAATTTATAGAGACGTTGTAGCACCCTATTCAGTTGGAAAACGCTGATGCTTATCATGCGTTGCATATTCGTGCTGTTTTACCAGTCGATATTCCTGTGGCGTTGCCGTTTCCGACACATTTTCTGCTTTGTCTATAAATGTAATTTCATCATCCCCAAGTCGGAAAGAATAATCTACCTTACTTCCTTTCAGGATAATATACGTCTCGTTGCTTTCCCATTTAATTTCTCCCTTATCTTCCATGGATTCGGAAGTCCCTTTCTTGGTTGTTTTTACTGCGAAGGTATTATCCCGGTTGATGGTTATTTCCATAACGGTACTATCCTTCTCTTTTCCAGGCACCGTGCCTTTGTAATTACCTGGCCAATCTAACATATTGGTGGCAGAATGAAGGGAATCTATGGCTGGATTTACATCTGGACCTTCATTGGGCTCTGCTTTGTTTTTATCAGCAGAAGTACAGGATATGGCAAATGCCAACGGCAACATAAACAGTAATGATTTCATATTTAATGTGTTCAATTAGTGTGTGATGGTAACGCAAAAAGCGTCGTTTCTTATGATTGAAACGACGCTTTTTTGATTTTGTTTGGCTATGCTGCGAAACTTCTACGCAAAAGTTTCTTTCGCTGCCAGATAACGCTCTGCTTCTAATGCCGCCATACATCCTGTTCCTGCAGCTGTGATTGCCTGTCGATACACATGATCCTGCACATCACCACAAGCAAATACACCAGGAATATTAGTAGCAGTTGCGTCTGGTTGTGTGATCAAGTAACCGGTTTCATCCATATCCAACACGCCTTTAAACAAGTCCGTATTTGGTGTATGCCCAATAGCTACGAAGAAGCCAGTGATGTCTAGATCGCTACTTTCTCTGGACACATTGTTGATGATCCTCAGACCAGTTACTACCTGCCCATCTCCTAATACTTCTTGTGCCTCTGCGTTGTAATGCACTTCGATATTAGGTGTGTTGAGTACGCGATGCACCATCGCTTTTGAAGCTCTAAACTCATCGCGACGAACCAGCATATGTACTTTATTACACAACTTTGCCAAGTAAGTGGCTTCTTCGGCTGCAGTGTCTCCAGCGCCTACGATAGCTACATCTTGCCCTTTAAAAAAGAATCCATCACATACGGCACAAGCAGAAACCCCAAAGCCATTGTATTTTTGCTCCGAATCCAAGCCCAGCCATTTGGCCGTAGCTCCGGTAGAAATGATTACCGTATCTGCGGTAACGGTTTTTGTGCTATCAATTTCTATCGTATGAATTCCGCCATCTGTAGAGAAATCGACTTTATTGACATATCCAAAACGTACTTGTGTTCCGAACCGCTCGGCTTGGGCACGTAAATCTTCCATCATCACAGGGCCTGTTACGCCTTGCGGGTAGCCAGGAAAGTTATCCACTTCTGTAGTTTGAGTAAGCTGACCGCCCGGTACCATACCGGTATACATGACCGGCTTCAAATCTGCACGTGCAGCATATATTGCAGCGGTATAACCCGCAGGGCCTGACCCTATAATAAGACAGGAGACGTGTTCTATTTCTTGTTTGGTTTCCATATAATTATGTATGCTATTATTCTTTTCCAAATTTGCCTTGCAAGGCTTTCAACATATCGGAGGTTACAGGTACTGCCTTCTCCTTCTTTTTATAGTGTTGTGGATTGGAGCGCTCCGGATTTACTTTTGGATCGGCTGTAGGTCGATTACCTGCAGCTGGTTCAGCAGTGGCTTTAGGAGCTGCCGCCTTTTGTTCTTTTCGGGCATTCCGGTACTCATTCCAAATCGTCTCTAACACCTTTTTTGTGTACAATGGAAAATCTCCATTCTGCATCCAAGCGTAATAACTCGGTTCCACATCAAACACATCAACCACTTTCTTGCCTTTATGTTTACCAAAATTAATGCTTGGATCACCATCTTGATCATACACCAATCTACCTGCAAAATCTACTGGCTTGCTCAGGTTAGTAAACTGATGCAAGGCCTCCACATCATTGACTACCGGTGTAGATACCACACCCGCTTTATCTTCGAAGGATACCCCATTATACTTCTCCAACTGTGCTTTCAGCACCAAATACGTTGCACGTACATCTGCTTCGGCCGTGTGCGCATTAGTTAAATCTTCCTGACAGTAAAATTTATAGGCGGCCTTTAGGGTGCGTTGCTCCATCTGGTGAAAGATGTTTTGTACATCTACAAAAGACCTTCCGTCTAATGAAAAGACGATTCCAGCACGCAGGAATTCCTCCATCAACATCGGTACATCAAATTTATTTGAATTGTAGCCCGCCAAATCAGCATCAGCAATGAAATCCGCTACCTCTTGTCCGATTTCATCGAAACTTTTGAGGTCTTTTACATCTTCATCGCGGATTCCATGAAAAAAGGTGGATTCTGCTGGAATCGGACGCTTGGGGTTAACTCGCATGGCCAATACTTCTTCGCCTCCTCCTGGCAAAACCTTCAGGATGGCAATTTCTACGATTCTATCGGTAGCGATATTAATTCCTGTAGTTTCTAAATCAAAAAATGCCAACGGACGGCGCAAGTTCAATTCCATGATGCTCTAAACAAATTGTAAAATCTGATTACAAATGTACGAAACATCTATCTCCCTGACCAAAAACTTGCTCCTTATATCGGGTATTTTAAGACCTTTTGTAGGCAAAATCACACAGATTTTACCTGAATTTGAAATTCCTCGGCTGTTGAATTAACATTTAATTCGTATTCTTGGGATGGAATTACTCAAAAAATTTATTGATAAGCAAGTTTCATGAAAAACATACGTTCAACGATTTTCTATATTGCCATTGTCATTGTGTTTGGTCTGTTTATGTACTGGATTATCCAGCAGGGAAGCGCATTGGAGTCTGGCAGGGATGTACTTGTCCCAACTTCTGAAAACGGAGCCTGGATTGATTTTGTCGAATCTATTAAGGAAAGTTTAAAATATCCATTATCGATCTTACTGATCCAAATCGTAGCCATTATCTTGACGGCAAGGTTCTTCGGATGGATTTGTGTAAAAATCAAGCAACCGGTAGTAATTGGTGAGATGGTGGCGGGTATCATTCTGGGGCCATCCTTATTAGGACTTTTCTTTCCCGATTTTTTTAATGCACTTTTCCCACAGCAATCATTAGGTAATTTGCAGTTTCTCAGCCAAATTGGTCTTATCCTTTTTATGTTTATCGTGGGTATGGAGCTGGATCTTAATGTGCTTCGAAACAAGGCTCATGACGCGGTCGTGATCAGCCATGCGAGCATCATGCTTCCATTTGCCTTAGGCATTGGACTAGCCTATTTTTTGTATGAAAATCATGCGCCGGATAACGTGCAATTCCTTTCCTACAGTTTATTTATAGGAATTGCGATGAGCATTACCGCGTTCCCGGTGTTGGCTCGTATCGTACAAGAGCGTGGTTTGCAAAAAACACGATTAGGCACTGTAGTGATTACCTGTGCAGCCGCAGATGATATCACTGCCTGGTGTATCTTGGCGACCGTTATTGCGATTGTTAAGGCAGGTTCCTTCGTGTCGGCACTATATACTATTGGTCTCGCGCTGGCGTATGTATTGGTGATGATTAAGATTGTGCGACCATTTATGCATCGTATCGGACAGGTAAACTCCACCAAAGAAACATTGAACAAACCTGTGGTAGCGATTTTCTTCCTGATGCTGATCCTTTCCGCCTATACTACCGAGGTAATCGGTATACATGCGTTATTTGGCGCATTCATGGCGGGCGCTATTATGCCAGAAAATAATAAATTCCGCAATCTGTTTATTGACAAAGTAGAAGACGTTGCTTTGGTGCTTTTGTTACCATTGTTCTTTGTATTTACCGGATTACGCACGCAGATCGGTTTGCTTAACGATCCTTCCCTTTGGCTCATCACTGGGCTCATCATCCTGGTAGCTGTGATTGGTAAGTTTGTGGGCAGTGCTTTGGCAGCACGCTTTATGGGCCAAGGCTGGAAAGATAGTCTAAGTATTGGCGCGCTGATGAATACACGCGGTTTAATGGAACTGGTGGTATTGAATATTGGTTATGACCTGGGTGTTTTATCTGCTGAACTATTCTCTATGATGGTGGTGATGGCTTTAGTGACCACTTTTATGACCGGACCAGCATTAGATCTGATCAATTGGGCATTTCGCGATAAAGGAAAGCCAGCCTTTGTGGAAAAAATTGAAAGTCAGTTCAACATCTTGTTTAGTTTCGGAAAAACAGAATCTGGACAAGCCTTACTACGCCTATCCAATGCGCTCACGGTGGGTGCAACCGATCAAAGTCAGGTAGCGGCGCTACATGTCGCTCCAGCAAATGAACTGCATCACTATGAGGTGGAAGAGCAGGAGACCGAATGCTTTCGTGCGATTCTCGCAGATAGCAAAACACTCAACAGACCCGTAAAAACGCTATTTAAAATCTCTAGTGATATCGACCACGAAATTGTGGATGAAGTAGAGTCCGGCCATTATGATATGCTCTTGATCGGCACCAGTGAATCCATTTACGAAGGTAGTTTGCTCGGGAAGATCATTGGTTTTACTTCCAACATCATCAGTCCAGAAAAACTTTTTTCTAGCCGAGGTGCTGTATATAGCAACAAATTCTATGAACGCACCAATCGCCTATTGTCTAAGATAGACATCCCTGTGGGCATATTAATTGATAAGGGTTTGGAGAAAATCGATCAGGTCGTCATGCCTATCCTTTTTAAGGAAGACTTATTCCTGTTGCAGTATGTGGATAAGCTGATTGGTAATGATCCGCTAGCAAGATTGATATTATGGGATGTCGATAGCCAATTTGCCGATGTGGATTTATTGGCCGAGGCTGAATTGACACACCCTACCTGCCGCCAGAAGATCGACTTGCTATCGGGTGAGCCAATCGGTCATGAAAAACTACTGAAAGACCGATTGATGCTGATCAGTCTCGTGAGTTGGGAAACCTTATTACAACAAAAACGTAAACTAAGGATTGATTCTTCGTCAGAGCTCGTTATCCGCGATCGTGTACGCGGTTAATCTTTCCTTTATTAAAAACAACCTTTAAATGTCTTTAAACATAGCATACAAAGAGTCTGATAATTTTGCCGTCGTGTTCGATATGGACGGTGTAATCGCCGATACAAACCCCTATCACGCGAAAGCTTTCGAAGCTTTTTTTGATAGATACAAAGTGAACTATACGCAAGAAGCCTTTGAGCAGCATATGTACGGTAAGCACAATAGTTATATCATGCAACATTTCTTCGGAAGACCTTTTTCTCCCCAAGAGATTGCCACATTAGAAGCGGAGAAAGAAGGACTTTTTCGCGAGATATACAAGGCAGTCGCTACACCGGTTTTCGGTTTGGTAGATTTCCTACGCGATCTACAACGTCATGATTTTTTATTGGGTGTTGCTACATCAGCTCCACGTGCAAATATGAATCTCGTATTAGATACGCTGGGCATCCGCGATTTATTTCAGTCCACACTATCTAGCGAAGACGTCTCACTGCACAAACCACATCCTGAGGTATATTTAAAATCGGCGGAGGCCTTACACGTATCGGCGCATCGGGTGATGGTATTCGAAGATTCCTATTCGGGCGTCACAGCAGGTACTGCTGCTGGTATGGCTGTTACTGGTGTACTTACTTCACATAAGAAAGAAGAATTACCTCCTTGCGCCGCATACATCCGCGATTACCGTGATATTGACGCCCCTACCGTCAAATCCTTGTTGAAATAAAATGCTGGAAACTGCCTGGCAAGCTGCATTACAATTGCTTCCCACCCCACAAGCGTGGTTGCTATACCTTTTATGTGCTGTGCTAATTGGTATGTCTAAGACGGGTATACAAAATATTGGCACGGTAGCCGTACCATTTTTTGCCCTCCTTTTTGGCGCGAAATATTCTACGGGTATTGTACTGATTATGTTGTGCATGGCAGACCTTACCGCTGTAATCTACTACCGAAAGTCATTAATCTGGTCTGAAGTAACTAAGTTACTGCCTTCTGCCCTTCTCGGGTTGCTGGTTGGCTTAGTACTCGGCAATAGCATCGACGATCAATGGTTTAAAACAGCCATGGGCATTTGCATTCTCCTTGGTGTTGGGATCATGCTATGGTCTTCTCGACAAACGGAGGAAAGCACCAAAGAATTAGTCGAGAAAAAATGGTACTCGCCCTTGTTTGGGTTTATCGTTGGTTTCTCGACCATGATCGGCAATGCAGCAGGCCCTGCCCTATCAGTCTATTTACTCACCAAACGCATGTCTAAGCTCACCTTTGTGGCTACCGCCGCGTGGTTCATTATGATTCTCAATTACATTAAGATCCCGCTGCAGGCATTTGTATGGCAAAATCTTTCCATAGCTGGCCTGGTGATTAATGTGATGGCCATTCCATTTATCCTCTTAGGTGGCTTAATAGGCATTAAACTGGTTCAGATTCTTAAGGAGCAACATTTTCGCTGGGTAATTATGGGCTTAGTTATTTTCTCTTCACTAATGTTGATTATGATGTAATATTATATGCTATTCGTCGCACCACCTTCTTCAAACTGCTGTTAAATACCATCTGGCGCTTCATTGCATAATTTGTGCTACCTTTGCGACTATGGGAGAACAACAGTATTTAGCCAATCTTGGTATATCGGCATTAAATGAGATGCAGCAACAGGTATTTGACACTTACAACGGTGCGAATGACCTCATCTTACTGTCTCCTACAGGTAGTGGAAAAACACTTGCCTTCTCCTTAATCATTCAGAAAAGATTGCGTGATCATGCTAGCGGAAAAATACAAGCGTTGATTATCGCTCCAACACGTGAGCTGGCTTTGCAAATTGAACAAGTGCTACGCAAAATGCCTAATCATCCGAAGGTGACCTGCTTGTACGGAGGTAATGATCTACGGACTGAAAAAAACAAGCTGAAAGAAGCTCCTCAGATATTAGTGGGTACCCCCGGAAGAATTATCTACCATTTAGAACGCCACAATATCGATCTGTCGGAATTGGATACGCTGGTACTGGACGAGTTTGATAAATCGCTGGAATTAGGTTTTCACGAACAAATGGAACAGATTGTTGGAGAGACCGGTCATTCTTTTCAGATGCTGACTTCGGCCACGGAACTGGAAGAAATACCTGAATTTTTAACCTTGAAAGATGTGGCATCTGTCAATTTTCTACATGAAAAAGGATATGCGCCAGATCTGACTTTTCGTACGGTAACTGCCAGTCCACAAAACAAGCTGAAAGCATTGTTAAAGCTCATCTGCAAATTGGGTAGTGAACAAAAAACGCTTATATTCTGCAATCATCGCGAAGCGGTAGATCATATCAGTGAGCTTTTGGCAGATCGCGATATTATCCACGATGTATTTCACGGTGGTTTGGAGCAAGCCGATCGCGAGTTGGCTTTATTGAAATTTAGAAATGGAAGCACCCATATTTTGCTGACCACGGATCTTGCGGCGCGCGGATTGGATATCCCGGAAGTGGATGCCATCATCCATTACCAGCTTCCTTACAAGCAAGATGCTTTTGTGCATCGCAACGGACGTACTGCCCGGATGCAGGCAAAAGGTACGGTTTATTTGCTTTTGAAGCCGGAAGACGACTTTCCTTACCTTACCGATGCGATGGAAGAAGAAGTATTGGAGGATGAATATCCACTACCTTCTAATAGTAAAATGACCACCCTGATGTTTACCGCTGGCAAGCGTGATAAGGTGAGTAAGGGAGATATTGTGGGTTATTTACTGAATCTTCCCGGCGTTGCTAAGGAAGAAGTTGGCATGATCGAAATCAAAGAGAAAAATGCTTTCGTAGCCGTAACACGGAGTAGTGTAACCACTATTTTGCAAAAAGGAAATAACGGCAGAATCAAAGGCACTAAAGTACGTATACTACGTAGCTAGTGGTATAATAATTACGGTGTTTTCAGAAATGGCAAGATAGCTTCTGGCACCAATGCAGATACATCACCGCCATTTCGCAAAATATCTCGAACGATTGTAGACGAAATGTGTCCGAATCCACTCCTACTTAGCAGGAAATAAGACTCTACTTCTGGAGCGAGAATGAGGTTGTTCTGTGCAATCGCATTTTCAAATTCCAGATCGATCCCGTTACGTAATCCCCGGAGCATAAATTGCGCACCTACCTCCCGGCAATAGTTTACCGTTAGGCCTTGAATACGATGTACCTGAATTTTCGCCTCTTCTTTGAACAAGGCAGTAATCGCCTCTTCCCGTACTTCGAAAGGCATTAATCCTTGCTTCGATGTATTGACGGCGATGGCGATAATAATCTCATCGAATAGCGGCAGGGCGCGAAGCACCAAATCCTGATGTGCACGGGTAAATGGATCAAAAGAACCTGGGAATACAGCAATTTTTCTCATCGTAATGCTACCGATTAAAGTTCGTCGTGACTATAGAAACTAAAGGAAGAATATCCGTACTTACGCTCATCGCGCAATAGTGGATGACTAAGCATCTTTCTTGTAGAAGGGTGCTCTATGACCAAAATACCCTCTGGTTTCAACAAGTTGTTATCCAGAATTAGGTGTGCTAACTGAGGCAAACGGTCTATATCGTAAGGAGGATCTGCAAAAATAAAATCATAGGATCCCTTTTCTTGTTGTACAAACTTAAACACATCTGCTTTTCGCGTGCTCACCCCTGTAAGTTGATGCTCTTTTGCCATCTCTGCAATATACTTCAAGCATTTAAAATGAGCATCTACCGATAACACAGATTGCGCGCCTCGAGAAGCTAATTCGAAAGAAATATTCCCGGTACCTGCAAATAGATCCAGGCAAACAGCGCCGTCCCAATCTATACGATGTTGCAGAATGTTAAACAGGGCTTCCTTGGCGATGTCCGTAGTGGGCCGTACAGGAAGATTTGCAGGCGGATGAATACGTATTCCGCCGATACGACCTCCTATTATACGCATAGCTCGCGCTGGAATAGCGTACCAAACAATGGGGCACTTTGATGTACGGCATGATGATCAACATCAGCCTCCGGTAATTTGACCCGTACGAGCTGTGCTGAAAATTTTTGTACAAAAGCCAGCAAGGGATCGTTCTTTTCCAAGTTAAATAACTGGATCTCGTCTAAAGAAGGTACCGAAAAATCACTCATGATCCGACGTACATAGTAGCCAAGATCTGCAGCATTGGTTACATAGAAGCTGTTATAGAACAAAAACCTGCCCTCCTTCAAGAGCATAACATGCATATGACCAGCTTGTTCGTGCAGAAATAATTGGGTATCTACGGATGGTACATCTTCTGGTACCAGATCAAATAAAACCTGAAATATGGGAAGATAGGTTGCGTCAGGAAATAACGTATACCATCGTTGGTACAACAATGAATCCAGCTGATAGATCGCATGAAGTTGAAATCTCGGCATATCTACGGTATAGATATCCTGATCATTCTTGTTGACCAGATATTCTCCGTAAATATCTTCGTCTTCCTCTTGGTAAGCTTCTGCTGGCACAAATGTAAGACTGTGCTGTGGAATCATGATCGAAACATGGCGGAACGGTAATGCCAACAAACGTGTGGCATCCACGCTAGGACTTGCCGATGCATACCGAATATACGCTTGCACCGCGTTTTCCTGATCCATTATCATCAACACATCCTCTTGATGTCCTGCTTGGATGACTAATTTGTAATAAGACAAATGCTGAATACGAAAATCCGCTGATATATAGTTCATGCCTTAGGGGTATTAAACAAAAATAGGTTTTAAAATTGGATTGATCAACCTTTTAGATAACTTTGAATGTGCATATCCGGGAATCTTTAGAGCAATACTTTCAGCAGAAACCGACCGAACAGCAACTTCAGGTGTTTGCCCTACTCGAGGAATTTATCTCCCGATTTGATTCTCAAAGTCTTTTTATATTGAAGGGATATGCCGGCACCGGCAAGACGACCATTATTAGCACCCTGGTTAAGGTGCTGCCACGCTTACAGAAAAAGACCGTCTTGCTTGCCCCCACCGGACGTGCTGCAAAAGTGATCAGCCTATATGCCGGACGTACCGCATTGACCATTCACAAAAAGATTTACCGAAAGAAATCTGCGGCTTCCGTTGCCATGGATTTTACCTTAGGAGACAATCCACATGAAGATACTTTATTCATTGTTGATGAGGCTTCTATGCTATCTGACGATCCGGCCAGTGTTTTCAAAAGCAGTTTGCTAAAAGACTTGATCACCTATGTACAAAGCGGTGAGCGCTGCGTACTATTATTTGTTGGCGATACGGCGCAGCTACCACCTGTTGGCATGTTGCAAAGTCCGGCGCTGCGACCGGAATACATGGCTAGTCGCTACCATCTGTATGTGACCCATTATGAGTTAACCGATGTGGTGCGGCAGGATAAAAACTCGGGAATCTTATTCAATGCGACCAAAATCCGGCAGGAAATAAAATTGGAGGATGAGACGGCAGAATATCCATTTCCGCAATTTATAACACGACCTTATACCGATGTATTTCAGATGACCGGCGAGCGGCTGATAGATGGCTTGCACTACAGCTACGATAAATTTGGTATGGAACAAACGATGGTGATCTGCCGATCCAACAAAGCCGCCAACTTGTATAATCAGCATATTCGTAATCAGATTTTATTTCGCGACGAGGAGATTACAGGTGGTGATTTGATTATGATCGTGAAAAACAATTACTTTTGGTTGCAGCAGCACGATGAATCGCATACAGGTTTTATTGCTAATGGCGATATGGCTCGGATTCGAAAGGTATCCAATGTACATGAGATGCACGATTTTCGATTTGCCGATGTGCTGATCGATTTTCTGGATGGCAATGAGCACGACACGATTCAATGCCGCATCCTATTGGATAGTTTGTACGTGGATAGTCCAAATCTTCCGCAAGATCAATTGCAGAAACTGTACGAATCGATATCCTCGGATTACGAGGATATTCTGGATCGCAATAAGCGAGCCGAGGCGATCAAAAAAGACCCTTATTTCAATGCCCTACAAATAAAGTTCGCCTACGCCATTACCTGCCACAAAGCACAAGGTGGGCAGTGGCCTTCCGTATTTGTGGATCAGGGATATTTGAATGATGAAATGCTGACCACCGAATTTCTGCGATGGCTCTACACGGCGTTGACACGGGCAACTCGGGAATTGTACCTGGTCAATTTTCATCCCAAATTCTTCCAACCTCCTGCTTGATGACTGCTTCCGAAGCTTACAATAATCAGAAAATACGCTTTACGCTGTGGCTTGAAAAGCACGATCGTATAGACAGCAATCCTATACGTGAACGAGATATTGACTTAGACCAGTTGCTACAACTTTGCGTATCAAAGGATGTAAAAAGTAACCTTGCGCTGCACGCGATCTGGTTTTTGGAAAAATATGCACTAGCGCATACCGCACGACTCCCCTATATATTTGATTTTCTGGTGGCAAATCTTGCGAGCGTGAGTATTGAAGGTGCACAGCGTATTTTAGGAAATATCTTTCTGCAAGCCTTAAAGAATTTACCACAGAACACAGCAACGGAGGGTCAAGAAGAAGCATTGATCAATTGTGGTTTCGACTGGCTGACCACGCCTGGAAAATCCATCGCGGTCGTCGCCAACTCCTTCGATTTATTATACATCCTATCGCTAAGGCATGCGTGGATCAAAGAGCCCCTCGAAGCAGAAATTAGCTTGTTGCTCGAACGAGGTACCACTCCTGCCATTCGATCCAGAGGACAAAAAATAGTAAAACAATTGCATAAAATGCCGAAGAAGAAGTAATCTTCTTCTATCGTTCTACCAACTCTTTCACCTTTTCTCCGTAAAAATCTGTCTCTGTCGGACTTTTCTTCGAAAGTTCATACCACTTCTTGAAGGCAGAGATGAATACGATTAACATCAAGACCATGGCCACAATGGCTAAGCCAGCCAGCAAATAATCTCCAGCGGGAACGTAAATATCAACCACCTGCAAGTAACCTGCCCAAAAAGTAACCAGAGCCATCATAACACCTGGCACTGCGGCGCAAAGGGCATATTTACCACGATCCATACGCATCAGCATCGTCGTACAGACAATCAGTCCACAGGCTGCCAAGAGTTGATTGCTAATGCCAAACAGCGGCCAAATACTACTTACATTTCCGGTAAATACCAGGTATCCCCAAGCAAAGGTGAATAGAAAACTGGCGATGATAACACCGGGCATCCAATCCTTATCCCTAAATTTCGGAAAAACACCGCCCAACATCTCCTGTAAGAAAAATCTACCTACACGTGTTCCTGCATCAATAGCAGTTAGGATAAAAACGGCTTCAAACATGATGGCAAAATTGTACCAATAGGCCATCACCTCATCCATATAAGGAATACTATTGAAGATATGCGCCATACCGACGGCGAGAGATACAGCCCCTCCGGTACGCCCTTGCAAATCGACACCGATTTTCTCCATAAAATGAGGAAGATCAACCGCCGTAAGATGCGGATTTTCAACCAAAAACTGAGCGTAGCCCGCTGCAGGAGTATTGATCGCAAAGTAGTCGCCCGGCATTAAGGTACAGGCTGCAATAAGCGCCATCAGCGCAACAAAGCCCTCTACCAACATGGCACCGTATCCTACAAACAGAATTTCTCGTTCGTTGCCAATCATCTTCGGTGTGGTGCCCGTGGCAATGACGGCATGAAAACCCGATATGGCGCCACAGGCGATTACGATAAATATAAATGGCAATACCGGACCGCCAATGACGGGGCCGCCGCCATGAATGAACTCTGTCAAAGCAGGCATCTGCAAGGTCGGATGTACAAAAACAATTCCGACAGCTAACAATAGGATGGTTCCTATTTTCAGGTAAGTGGATAAGTAATCGCGCGGCACCAATAATAACCAGATGGGCAATACGGAGGCCAAAAAACCATAAACCGCAATCGCGATGGAGATGGTAGATACGTCCCAATGAAATAGATCGTTGAGAAAGGGAATTTGCATTAGATTGTGCCCGCCAACAATGCCAGCGATCAGCAAGATACCGCCCAAAATACTAGCAAATGTGACGCTGTCTTTTCGATAACGCATGATCAACCCCATAATAATGGCGATCGGCATGGTGATAATTACCGTGAAAAGTGACCAGGATGCCTCATGCATGGCACTAATGCAGGCCAACGATAAACCTGCTAAGGTGAGAATCAAAATAAATAAAACGGCTATACCTGCAATCGTACCGGTAGTGGGTCCAATTTCTTTTGATGCGATTGAAGCCAAGCTTTGTCCTTTGTGTCGCATGGAAGCAAAGAGTACCACCATATCATGGACTCCTCCACCCAGCACACAGCCAATTAAGATCCATAAGGTACCAGGAAGATAACCAAACTGTGCCGCCAGTACCGGTCCAACTAAAGGACCAGCCGCAGCAATTGCCGCGAAGTGATGACCGAATAGCACATTTTTATTTGTTTTTACATAGTCACGTCCGTCGGCAAACTCTACGGCAGGTGTGACTACTTTTGCATTTAGTCGCAGCACTTTATTGGCTAAAAACAGGCCATAAAAACGATAACTGATAGCCAATACTAGCAATGCTACAAATACTAACGTCAGCGCATTCATCCCATCGAGGTACTTCATATAAATTCAGTATTAATTCACATTTAAGTTTACAACTTTACATGTAATCCAGTCAAGCGACTAGATGCACACAGGCAATTTAGTAATATTTAAATTAAAAAAGATAGTTAGGGAAAAATATAATTAACGCAATTTGCGCAAAGAAAATACCGTTTTGAACTCGATAAATATATATTCTGAAAAATCAAGAAGCAGGATCGGCTAAAATAAGGTATTACCGCGTGGATAGAGCTTTCCAAGATGTTTGAACGCCATCTCTGTACACTCTCGCCCACGAGAGGTACGCATAAGATATCCTTCCTGAATCAAGAAAGGTTCATATACCTCCTCGATGGTACCCTCATCCTCACCTACTGCTGTTGCAATGGTTTTCAGCCCGACTGGCCCGCCTTTGAATTTGTCGATAATGGTCGATAAGATTCGGTTGTCCATCTCATCCAGCCCATGTTCGTCCACATTTAGTGCATTCAACGCAAACTGAGCAATGGCTTTGTCGATGTTTCCGGTGCCTTTGATTTGTGCAAAATCGCGGGTGCGTCGGAGTAAAGCATTTGCTATACGGGGCGTACCACGACTGCGGCGCGCAATCTCATAGGCTCCTTCTTCGGAAATAGGTATGCGGATAATATGTGCGGAGCGATCGACAATGGTTGTCAGCAACTTCACGTCGTAATACTGTAAACGGGAATTGATACCAAAACGGGCACGCAAAGGAGCGGTCAATAAGCCGGATCGTGTGGTAGCACCTACCAATGTAAATGGGTTCAGACTGATTTGCACAGAACGGGCATTCGGACCAGTCTCCAACATAATATCGATCTTAAAATCCTCCATCGCAGAATACAAGTATTCTTCTACTAAAGGACTGAGACGATGTATCTCATCGATAAATAGAATGTCTCCTTCGTCTAATCCGGTTAACAGTCCGGCAAGATCGCCGGGTTTGTCCAATACCGGACCCGAAGTAATTTTGATACCTACGCCCATCTCGTTGGCAATGATATGGGAAAGCGTTGTCTTTCCGAGGCCCGGAGGGCCATGTAATAATACGTGATCCAACGCTTCGCCCCGTAGCTTCGCTGCTTTCACGAATATGGAAAGGTTCTCCAGAATCTTAGCCTGACCGGTAAAGTCCTCAAAAGTCTGCGGACGCAGTACCCGTTCCAGCTCTTTCTCGGTATGACTTAGCCGCTCTGCATTCGGATCTAGATTTTCGTTCATCCTCTCTCTCCCTTTCTATTAGATTTCTTAAACAAACTCGCCCACTTCAAACTAATCACACCCCAGAATGCTTCTCGGAAAATCTTGGTGCTCATCTTCGAAGTACCATGCGTGCGATCCGTAAATATAATGGGTACTTCTACTACACGAAAGCCATCCTGTATTGCCTTAAATTTCATTTCGATCTGGAAGGCATAGCCTACAAAACGAATCTTATCCAAGGGAATAGTTTCCAGTACTTCCCGTCGGAAACACACAAAACCCGCTGTCGCATCCTGAATATTAATACGCATGATCGCACGTACATACATGGAGGCAAAATAAGATAGCAACACACGCTTCATCGGCCAGTTCACCACATTTACGCCTTGAATATAACGAGATCCCACCGCCATATCAGCACCCGTTATGCACGCTTCTTTTAATCGAAGCAAGTCATCTGGATTGTGACTAAAATCGGCATCCATTTCAAAGATATACGCATACGAGCGAGCCAATGCCCAGCGAAACCCATGGATATATGCAGTACCTAACCCCAGTTTTCCGCGACGCTCTTCAATAAATAAGCGATCAGTAAAAGATTGGCAGAGTTCCTTCACAATCATTCCAGTTCCATCTGGAGAGCCATCATCAACGATCAATATATGGAAGTCACCCTCCAAAGAAAACACTTTCCGAATAATGCGTTCTATGTTTTCCTTTTCGTTGTACGTAGGAATGATTATCAGACTATCTGCCACGGTATATTGTTGATCTAACTATAAAAGTACTAAAATAAATCTGCTATCGGACGCCGTGCATCAATCGCTTTATGAATGGAGAAAGTGCAAATAACACGACCGCCGCTACAATAGAATAAAGAGCCAATTGTTGGTAGCCGTCGGTATAGGCCATCAGTTTGTCTAAAGGCGTCGCATTAGCTTCTGGCGAAGACATGCCTGCGCCTAATAAACCTGCGACATACTGGCCGTACGCACTAGCCAAAAACCATAATCCCATCATCATACCGCCCAATCGTTTCGGAGATAATTTGGTGATCATGGATAAACCGATGGGTGACAAACAAAGCTCACCGATTGTAACGGCTAAGTACGCTAAGGTAAACACGCCTAGAGAGGTTTTACCATCTGCATCGGCAAAGAAACGCGTACCGAAGAACAGGTAATACGCCAAGCCGAGAAACACAAAACCCAAAGCAAACTTAATTACCGTGTTAGGCTCTGCCTTTCTTTTGGCCATCGCCAACCAAAGCAAACCCAACAGCGGACTGAACACAATGACGAAAAGGGAGTTTGCGCCGTTGTTTACTACGTTTGGATCTATCCGAAAGAACAAGAGATTATCGTGTAGATTATTATTGGCAAACAAGGCCAAAGATCCGCCAGCCTGTTCAAAAATTGCAAAAAATAAGATGGAGAACAGGATCAAAATTAAAGCGGCGGTCAATTGCTGCCGTGCTTTAGCATCACTTTCCCT